>NZ_JBVHXT010000016.1:0-29474 GCF_055569255.1 Streptomyces sp. NPDC029296 | reverse complement strand
CTGCCCTTCTTTTCCTGTCGCCCCCCCCCCCCCCCCCCCCCTCCCCCCCCCCCTCCCCCCCCCCCCCCCCCCCCCCCCCCCCCCGCGGCCGTGGAGGTAGAGCTGTGGACCTGTGGCCGGCAGACCCGTAGCCTCCCTGCCCCCTTCAGAGCCCGTAGGTTCCGGGTAGGGACCATAGGTCCGGGTAGGGCCTATAGGTACGGGTAGGGGCCATAGGTCCGGGCAGGCGGCGACGCTCGAAGCCGGGGCTGGGTCAGTGGCTGGGCCTGGGCCTGGGGCGGTGTCAGCCCTGGAGGAGCTTCTTCACCACGGCGGCGACCCGGCCGCCCTCGGCCAGCCCGGCCACCTTCGGGTTCACGATCTTCATGACGGCGCCCATGGCCCGCGGCCCCTCGGCACCGGCCGCCTTCGCCTCCGCCACGGCCTGCTCGACGATCGCGTGCAGTTCCTCGTCGGACAGCTGCTTGGGCAGGTAGCCGGCGAGCACCTCGCCCTCCGCCTTCTCCCGCTCGGCCTGCTCGGGACGGCCTCCCTGGGCGAAGGCGTCGGCCGCCTCCCGGCGCTTCTTCGCCTCGCGGGTGATCACCTTGAGGATCTCGTCGTCGGAGAGGTCCCGCTTCTCCTTGCCCGCGACCTCCTCCTTGGTGATCGCGGCGAGGGTCAGCCGGAGCGTCGAGGAGCGGAGCTCGTCGCGCTCCTTGATCGCGGCGTTGAGGTCGTCCTGCAGCTTCGACTTGAGCGTGGTGGTCATGGCCCGATTGTCGCAGGTACACGTCCGCCCGTGCCCGCCCATTTCCCCGCCGGCCCCATCCCCCGGTGCCCATCCGTTTCGCCACCGGCCCCGTTCCCCCAGGGCCCGTCCCTTGCGCGACCGGAGCCCGTCCGCCCCGGCCCGCCTCTCCACCGCCGCCCCCGTCCCCGTCGTCCTTGTCGTCCTCGTCCCCCTCCGCCGGACCGGTGGCCGGTCTCGGCGCGCCCAACCCGTCTGACACGATGGACAGATGCGCGCGCGATACGGAATCCCCCTGGGAATCGTGGCGGCCGGCACCGCCGGCCTGGTCTACGCGGCGGGCTTCGAGGCCCGCTCCTTCCGCCTCCGACGGGTCACGGTCCCCGTCCTGCCCCCGGGCATGCGCCCGCTGCGCGTCCTCCAGGTCTCCGACATCCACATGGTCGGCGGCCAGCGCAAGAAGCAGCGCTGGCTGCAGTCGCTGGCCGGGCTCCGCCCCGACTTCGTGATCAACACCGGGGACAACCTGTCGGACCCCGAGGGCGTCCCCGAGGTGCTGGACGCCCTGGGCCCGCTGATGGAGTTCCCGGGGGCGTACGTCTTCGGCTCCAACGACTACTACGGCCCCAAGCTGCGCAACCCCGCCCGCTACCTGCTGGAGAAGGCGAGCGGACGCCACGGGCTGAACGGCAACGCGCCGGCGGTGGGCGCGGTCCACAACCCGTGGGAGGACCTGCGGGACGGCTTCGACTCGGCGGGCTGGCTGAACCTGACGAACACACGGGGAGTCCTCAAGATCGAGGGCGCCTCCATCGAGCTGACCGGCCTGGACGACCCGCACATCAAGCGGGACCGGTACGCCCGGGTGGCCGGCGGCCCGTCGGAGGGGCACGACTTCTCGCTCGGCGTGGTCCACGCGCCGTACCTGCGGGTACTGGACGCGTTCACGGCGGACGACTATCCCCTGATCCTGGCCGGCCACACCCACGGCGGCCAGCTGTGCATCCCCTTCTACGGCGCCCTGGTCACCAACTGCGACCTGGACACGGACCGTGTGAAGGGCCTGTCCACGCACACGGCGGAGGGCCGTACGTCCTACCTCCACGTCTCGGCGGGCTGCGGCACCAACCGCTACACCCCGGTCCGCTTCGCCTGCCCGCCCGAGGCGACGCTGCTGACGTTGGTGGAGCGGGGGTAGGAGGCAGGGGGCTGGGGCAGGGTTCACGATTGGTCCCGAACCGGGGATCCGGTCACCGAGACCCGGTCGCCGAGACCCGGGCACCGGAGCCCGTAACCCACCCGGCCCAACCCACCTGGCCGCACCCCTCCCCCGCTCCTAGCGTGAGGGCATGACCGCCCCGATACCCAGGGACATCCCGGACCTGCCCGCGGTCCCGGGCCCGCCCGTCCTGCTGCCCGCACCGGTCCCGGCCACGGCGGTGGTGGGCCCGGTACGCCGCCCGTCGGCCGCGGTGTTCCGCCTGCTGATCTCCGTGGCGGCGGCGGGCGGGGTCGCGCTGGAGCTGCTGCTGGGCAGCCCGGCCCGCGTACTGGGCTACTTCAGCGTGCAGGCCAACGTCCTGGTGGCCTTGATCATGTTCCTGTCGGCGACGAGGGCCTGGCGGGCCCGCCGCCCGCTCCCGTCGTCGGTGACCGGCGCCGCGCTCCTCTACGTCGTGATCGGCGCGCTGGTCTACCACCTGCTCCTGGCCCACACGACGCCCCCGTTCTCGCTGACCGGCGCGACGACGGCGCCGGAGCGCTGGCACGCCCAGTGGACGGCGCTCCAGATCCTCCACGTGCTGGTCCCGGCGGCGGCGGTACTGGACTGGCTCCTGCTCACACCGGCGCCCCGCCTGCACCTGCGCCAGGCCGCGGCGTGGCTGCTGTATCCCCTGGCCTACCTGGCCTTCTCCTTCATCCGGGCCGCGTTCCTCCCGCCGACCGACCCGTCCCGCCACCTCTATCCCTTCCTGGACGTGACGGCCCACGGCTACCGCGGCACCCTGGCGAACGCGCTCCTCCTGGGCCTCGGCATCTACGCCCTGGGCATTCTCCTGGTGGCCTTGGACCACACCCGCCCGTCCCCGACCCGCCACCGCGTCTGAACCGGATTTCGCCTACAGCCCCCAGTGGGCTAAAGTAAACGTCGTCGCCGCGGGAAGCAGCGACACCGGGGTGTAGCGCAGCTTGGCAGCGCGCTTCGTTCGGGACGAAGAGGTCGTGGGTTCAAATCCCGCCACCCCGACAGCCAAAAGAGCAGGTCGGGATCCTAGGAACGTTCCTAGGATCCCGACCTTCTTTTGTGTGCGTGTCTATCTGCGTGACTATCGCTTTCCGCGTGTCTACGACCGTCGCTCCTGCGGGCCGAAGATCCCGTCCATGACCACGGCGCCGGTCTGGATCACGGGCCGGATCTGCTTCCGGTAGACCTCCTCCGTCACGGCCGTGCCCGAGTGTCCGACGAGCCGGGAGATCTCCTCCAGCGGCACGCCCTGGTCGGAGAGCAGGGACACGAAGCTGTGCCGCAGTTCCCTCGGGGTCCACTCGTCGGGGTCGATCCCGTCGATGCCCTTCAGCGCCTGGCGGAAGGCGCGGCGGACGTTCGCGGCGTCGAGCGGCTTGCCCACGGCCGAGGAGAAGACGAGGCCGTGTTCCTCCCACTTGCCGCCGGCGGCGAGCCGATCCCAGCCCTGGTCCTCGAACTGCTGCCAGAGGGCTTCGACGCAGCGCGCCGGCAGGGCGAGGGTGCGCCGGGACTTCCGTGTCTTGGTGTCCCCGCCCGGCCGGACCGAGCGCCATACCGCGATGTGCGGAGGCTGCGGCGGGTCGGCGTCCGGCTTGCCCTTCAGGAAGACGTGGTCCCAGGTGAGTGCCCGCAGTTCCTCGGTACGTGCCCCGGTCAACAGGGCGACGACGATGTACGTGTACATCGAGGTCCCCTCGGCGCCCTTGAGCACGGCCTCGGCTTGGGCGAGGGTGAGTGCCTTGGAGGGGCGCCCCTCTTGTCCCTGCGGGACCGAGCACAGCTCGACGACGTTCCGCTTCACCTTGTCCCGGGCCATGGCCCGCTTGACCGAGCGGTTTAGGCACGAGTGGATCGACTGGAGGGTGCGCGTGCTGAGCGTCTTCGCCTTGGCGGCCAGCCAGCGGTCCACGTCCTCCGCGCTCAGGTCACGGAGCTTGCGCGCACCGAGCGACGGGATGACGTGTGTCTGGCACAGGATCGCGCAGGTCTTGGCCGTACTGGTGTCGACGCCCACCAGGCCGTACGCGAGCCAGTCGGTGACCGCGTCCTTGACCGTGTAGTTGGTGGGCGCGATCGCGAGACCGTCCTCATGGTCCCGCAACACCTCCTTGAGCTTGTTCTTCGCCTCGGTCTTCGTCTTGCCACTCCCCCGCTTGACGATCCGCTTGCCGCTCGGATCGAAACCCTGGCTCGCCGTGGCGATCCACCGTTGCCGCTTCTCGTCCCAGTGCAGGCCGCCGTCACCACGGCTCCGACGCTTGGTCATCAGGCCGCACGCTCCATCTGTCCGGCGATGAAGTCACCCAGGGCGGATGCGGGGATGCGCCGGCACCGGCCGATGGTGACCGAGGGCAGCCGCCGGGTGCGGATCAGGTCGTACACCGTGGACCGGCCGACCCTGAGGCGGGCCATCACCTCGGTGACGGTGAGCAGTTCGTCATCACGCATGGTCGGGTTCTCCTTGCATGGTGGGGGCAGTGGAGCGCGAGGACGCGAAGAGGGATTCGGCAGCGGTGAGACCCGTGCCGGCGAAGCGCCAGTGGGTGATGACCAGGACGGTGTCCGGGTCGGGCAAGGGGTGGTCCGCTTCTGCCGCGCGGGCGCGGGCCAGGGCTTCGTTGTGGTCGGCGCGTTCCTGGCGGAGGGCGCCGAGGGTAACGGAGTAGGTGCGGGACTTGGTGGAGAAGTGGCCGCGGAAGCCGAGCATGTGGGCCCACTTGCGCAGGCGCAGCGCTTCGAGTTCGGGGAGTGCGCCGAGGTGCCAGCAGGTGAGGATCATCCGGCGGGCGTGGTCGGTGACGCCGGATGCGATCAGGTCGGTGATCGGGTTGCGGACGGGGCGGTCGAGGGTGCCGGCCGTCTCGGCGCCTTTGGTGGCGTACTTGGCGATGTAGGCGGCCACGGCCCGGCTGGACAGCTCCGAGGTGCCCGCGAAGTCCGCCGGGCGGATGGGGCGGATGTCGAGCTGGTCGCCGAAGCGGAATACGTGG
Organism: Streptomyces sp. NPDC029296; assembly: GCF_055569255.1. Taxonomy (NCBI): domain Bacteria; kingdom Bacillati; phylum Actinomycetota; class Actinomycetes; order Kitasatosporales; family Streptomycetaceae; genus Streptomyces; species Streptomyces sp. NPDC029296. Next base: position 24,505 of record NZ_JBVHXT010000016.1, on the reverse strand, counting down.
GCATGGCCGTCGAGGACCGGGCCGGGTGTCTCGGCGAGGCGGGCGGCCGAGCGGATCGCGTCGGTGAGGAGTTCGGTCGTGGCCCAGGCCGGCGGGTCGTCCTCCGCGCCTCCGGGGCCGTCGAGGCGGATGACCGCGTGGAAGTGGACGGCGCCGCGCCGCTGGTACTCGGCGACCTTGGCGTACGACACCCGGAGGCGGTCACGCGTCGCGGAGCGGGTGAGGCCCGCGCGGGTGGCGATCTGCTGGCGCAGGTAGGTGGTGAAGCGGCCCCAGAGAGCGCCGGCGTGCGCGTTCCAGAGGACGGCCGCCCGGTAGTTGTAGCGCTCCGGGTCGAGCGGCGTGCCCAGAGCGGGGTCGTCCTCGGTGTGCGTACGTCCGCAGCGGCACCGGCCGCCGGACGGACGGTTGTGGACCGGGCCGAAGGACGGCGCGGTGAAGGTGGCGAAGACGCGGGGGTGCCGGGCGACCGCCGGACCGATGCCCTTACCGCCGCTCAGCCCGGCCGTGACGAGGTGGAAGGTGTCTTTGCGGTACGTCTCCGCGCAGGTGGCACACCGGGTGGCGCGACGGTTGTTGCATCGGATGAGGAGCTGTCCGGCCGGAAGGTCGCGGTCGGTGATCTCCCGGACGATCTCGCCGGTGGCCGCGTGGACGTCGAGCCGGTGACCCTCCATTCGTACGGGCCGCTCGCAGCCGCCGAGGCGCTGGATCTGCCGGGCGTAGGAGCCGAGGTCGCTGTGCCGGGCGAGGGCGGCCAGGTGACGGATGGCTCCAAGGGGAGCCGGTGGGCGCATGTGCAGGTTCCTCCTTGTGGTGCGGGTGTTGAGCCCTGCCCTGAATGTCTAGGGGGCTAGACATTCAGGGCAGACGAAAGGAGTCGTTGGTTCAGCGGCGGGTGAGGAGAGAGCGGAGAACGACGGCGCACACGGCGACCGATGTCGCGGTCACAGTGACGGCGAGCAGCATGGAGACGAGGACGGCACCCACGACCAGGACCACGGCGGTTCCACCACCGACGAGGGCAAGCGCCGTGCCGGGCGTCAACTGAATGGCCGGGCGGGCCGGCACCGGAGGAGTGGGCGTCGAGGGCGTGACCGGGGTAGCTGCGGACGGTTCTACGGCAGTCGTGGGCGCGGCGACCGGGACGGTCGGTTGCGGCATGGTGGGGATCTTCGGCCGGATCAGGAGCAGGGCTCCTTACGGGTCACTTGACGAGGGAGTCGATGACGGGGGCCAGCAGGCTGTCGGTCAGCAGGTAGCCGCCGAGGAGGAGCACGGCGACGAGCCACCAGGGCGGGCGGATGAGCTTGACGCCCAGGACCGCGACGCAGAGCAGGGCGAGCCAGAGCGGGACGCGCATGCGGTGATCTCCTGTCAGGCCGAGCAGCGGTGGGTACGTGCGGCGAGTTCGGCGGCGGCGCGGGAGTCGTACTCGGCCGAGAAGTCGCAGCGGGGTGCGGTGCAGGCGGCCAGGTGGCGGTGCCTGCCGCGGTCGATGTAGGAGGCGACGTTCACGGGGCCGATACGGCGGACGTTGCGGAAGCGGCGGTTCATGGCGGTGCTCCTCTCACAGGTGGGCGGCGACCGAGGCGGTCATGGACGGGGGAAGGCCGAGCCGGGCGCGGACGGCGTCGGGGTCGGCGGGGTGGCCGGTGGCCGAGCGGTGTTCGTCGGCCAATGCCCGGGCGCGCTGGATGAGGGCGGGCGGGAGCGCGATGGCGGGGCCGGGCGGCGGTGGAGCCGGGACGGCTTCCGGTTCGTCGCGGGCCGGATCGGGGGTTGGTGCCGGCAGCTCCTCCGGCACCGGAACGTCGACGGCGGCCGGATCAGGGTCCTGCTCGTGCGGGGCAGCCGTCGGCGAATCTGGGAGCGTCGGCGTTTCCCGGCCGTGTGGTGTGTGGGCCAGCAGAGTGCCGCCGAAGAAGGCGATGGCGGGCCAGCCCGCGACCACCACGCGGAGCGAGGCGGGAACGTGGTCCAGGTCGAGGAGTCCGGCGGTGGCGACGTTGGCGCCGAGGGAGGCGGCAAGGGCCACCAGGAACCACAGCCGTGGACTGCCCGCCGCCTGCCCCGTTCGCTGCGACTGGCGCATCCGGCGCCAGGCGGCGACCAGCAACAGGTCGACGCTGACGGGATAGGCCCACGCCTTCCATCCGCCCTGTCCGGCCGCTGCGGCGAGGTCGTGCAAGTGGGAGAAGGACAGGGCGCCCGCGATGACGGCCTGGACAACGACGGCGTCCACGCGGGCCAGGTGGGCACGCATCGGCTCCGGTTCCTTCCTGTTTCGGGCATGGGAGGGGTAGGGACATGGCGCGAGGCGGTCACGCCGGCCGTAGGGAAGGGAGGGGGCTACTCGGTCACCGGGCGCGCGGTGGGCGTGGCGCCGGTCGAGGAGGACGGCCCGGCCGAGGCGACGGCGATGGCGGGCCGGAAGCGGTCGAGCCGGGGCAGTTCAGGGACCAGAGCCGAGGTGTCGCGGCAGACGGCCGCCGCATCTTCGAGCGAGAGAAGAGGAGAGCGGACGCGGGACCATCCGCCGGACGAGTCGCCGACGACCGCGACGCCGGGCCGGTCGGCCGGAATGGATGTGGCGGCCAGAGCTGCTTCGGGAGAGATGTCGGCCAGGGCCATGTTCGCCGACGCTCCGTCGTTGACGCGGTGGCAGACGCGGCCGGTCAGTTGGGCACGCAGCATGGTGGCGCCCTTGCCGAGTTCCGAGCCGAAGCGCTGCCCGCAGACTTCGAGGTAGATGCCGGCCGCGCGGCCGAGCTGGGCGAGGCGGACGAGCTTGGTGACCATCGCGTCGCGCCGCTTCTCGTCATCCCTGTTCGCGGCGAGGAAGAGTTCCGCCACCTCGTCAACGACCAGCACTACCGGGACTGGCCGCACGGCGTCCGGCAGCCCCCAGACGTCCGAGGTGAGAACAGCGTCCGGATCGGCACCGCTGAGCCCGATCAGCCGAAACCGGTCCTCCATCTCTTCCAGCAGCGCGTCGAGGAGGTCGTTCGCCCGATCCGGGTCGTCGGCCAGCGCCGACAACCGGGGTGCGAAGGGCGCCAGTTCGACACCCCATTTGCAGTCGATCCCGACGAGGACGACCCGCTGCCGGGCCAGGCCGCACAGCAAGTTGCGCAGGTAGACGGACTTTCCGGACTGCGTGGCGCCGAGGATCAGTTCGTGCGGCACCGTACGGAAGTCGCGTACGTGCCAGTCGCCGTCCTCGCGCAGGGCCAGCGGCAGGCGAAGCGGCTCGGCCGCAGCCTGGCGCCGGGCGGGCCGCACATCGGCGAGCACGTCCCACCCGACGAGCCGCAGTTCGAGCCAGCCCGGTTTCGTGGGGCGTACGTGGACGGCGTGGGCGCCCCAGGCATGGCGCAGTCGGTCGGCGGAGGCGGTGAAGTCCTCGGGCGCCTGCCCGGTCGCCATGCGCAGCCGCATGACGAGACCGGATGCGTTGGGCCGGGGGAAGGACCACCGGGGCGGCACGGGTGCCGCCTGCCGCCCGATCACCCGGGCCGTGGCGACCCGGACGGCGGAAGCCGGGACCGTCAGGCCGCACGCGTCCATCGTCGCCCGGTACGACAGCAGCACCCGCAACGCGACGACCGGATACCCGACCAGCCACCAGAACACCACCGGCATCCGCCGACGGACCACCAGCAGCGCGACCACGAGGAGCAGAACCAGCAGCAGCACCCAGGCGAGGCCAGTCATGGCGATCAACCCTGCGCCGCGACCGGGGCGTTGACCATGACAGCGTCGGCCCGGTAGGCGATGCCGTGACGGCTACGCCCGCCGAACTCGCTCTCCCACGGCCGGGCGACCAGGCCCGACAGGATGACCGGCGCGCCCATGACCAGGCCGTCTCCAATCCCCCCTTCGGGAATGGTCACCTTGATCATGTCCGAGCCGCCGGCCGCGATGAACACCAGCTCCAGCGTCATGAGCCGCTGGTTGGTCACCGGGTCCACGGCGACCTCGCCCGTCTGACGGTCCCTGACCTTGACCTCAGGGAGCTTGGTGACGAGCAGCGTTGCGGCAGAGGTGTCTACGGGGATTACACGCACTGTCAGTACCTCACGGAGTCTTCGGGCGCCCTGAGATCGGCGCTGAGCAGGTTGAATAGCCCCCTAGACAACAGCGGGGGCAACCACCCCCAACTGTCTAGGGGGGTTGACAGTGAAGGTAGCCGACAGCCCATCAACTGTCTAGGGGGGTATACGGCGTGGCCGGGTAAGCGCGCGAGAGGGCTACCGAACGGCCCAGTGGAGGACGGTCGCGTCGTCGTGCGCCTTACCTCGCGGCCAGCGCCGGCCGTCGGGGTCGCTCTTCTCGGCCTCTCGGACACGGCGGATCAGTTCGTCCGGAGCGGAGCAAGAGAGCACGTCCAAGTACTGCGCCCAGTCGGCGAGTTGGAAGCGGTCGACGAGCCGAGTCGCGCCGTCGCTCAGAAGCGTCACGGTGGACAGCGAGTCAAGCGCCACCGTGCCGGTCAGCGCGTGTTCGGCCGCCTGCGGATCGGGGCCGGCGATCCAGAAGCCGCCCGGCCGGTTACGCAGACCGGTCAAAGCCTCCCGGTAGTCGGCGAGCGCGGCGGAGTGCTCGGGCGAGCCGGTGGGCAGCGAGTCGACCGGCCCGCGCAGTCGCTTGCCGACTTCGTCCAGGCGCCGGTCGGTGACGATGGTCGTACCGCCGTCCTTCTCCTCCAAGAGCAAGGAGGAATCGCCGAGGACCAGGTACTCCAGCCCTTCCCCGTTGATCCGTGCGGCGACGACCGTACTGGTGGGACTGGCCCGGTACGTCAGGTCACAGCTGTCGCTGTGCAGCGAGCGGACGCGGTCGATCGAGTCGGCCAGGCACTCGGCGAGCGGACGGGCGGGGGACGCAGAGATGGCTTGGAGCAGCAGGCCGCCCAGCGTCCCGGAGAACCAGGCGACACCATGTGTGCACCCGGTCTCGGCACCGCCGACGCCGGCGCCGTCGAGGAGCACGGCCGCGCCGGGAGTGGCGGCGGCGAAGTCCTCGTTCTCTCGTTCCGGGTCAGCGGGGAGCGTGGCGAGGTCGACCCTCACGCCGCCGTCTCCTCGTCGTGCCGGTACAGGGGGCAGAGCAGTTCCACGGACTGCGGTTCGCTGGTCTCGGGGTCGTACCCGACACCCACCAGGGTGGAGAACCGGCGGTCGCCGACCTGGCCCCACATCACGTTCAGGTCGTTGGCGAGGAGCTGCACGACGCCAAGGGAGCCTTGCGTGTGGATACCGGCGATCGCGAGCAGCGAGCCGTTGCCGTCCGGTCGCGGCAGCCGGCCAAGATAGCCGACGTCGTACGGCCGGGTCGGGTCGCTGTCCTGCCCCGAGCGGTACACGGTGCCGGTCTGCCGATCCACCACGGTCCAGGGCCCGTCTTCCGCACGCTCCCAGCGGAGAACCGGGTCCTGGGCGTAGGTGTCCCACATGGCCTGCGACATGCGGGGGCCGCAGACCACGATCAGGCCGTCCCGGTTGAGGTCGATCTCGCCCGTCACCGGCACATGCTCCGAGGCGACGTCGAGCCCGTACGACCGCGCCAGGTCTTCCAACCGCTTCCCGGAACTGACGTCGTCCACGGCGACGACGGTCCGACCGCGTTCGTCGTCCCGCCGCAACGGTGTGGCGACAGTGACGGCGCCCCGGCCGAGGAAGGCCCCTTCCGGCGCCGGGCCGGTGTGCCGGATCTGGTGGATCCGCCCGCGGCTCAGACCGGCCTTCGCGGCGATCTGCGCGTACGACAACCCTTGCGCGTGCAGGTCCTGAACCACTCGGCGGCGAAGGCGGGCCAGCTCGGTCACCTCTTGTTGCGCGTCCGCCAAGCGAGTCGTCACCTCGCGCAACAGCAGGTACGGATCATCGATCGTCATGATCCGTTGGAGCTCGTCCGACATGACCTCACCTCCCAGCAGTACCCAGGAGTCTAGGGCCCTAGACGGAATGGGAGGCAGTCGCCGCCCGGAACGTACGCCGATCACGTAGAAGCGCGATCTCCTCCGGGGCACACCTCTCGGGCTCACGCCTCACCGCCGACTATGCGTACCCGCGATCGCACCGCATTCTGTGCGCTCATACGCTCGCCCGCACCAGGTCGGCCCAGACGAAGCGCCCGTCAGGCAGGACCGTGTAGCCCCAGTTCTTCGCCAAGGCATCGATCAGCCGCAGCCCGCGGCCCCCCTCTGCACGGGTGGCGACGGGGCACAGGTGAGGCACGCGAGCGCCGCCCTGGTCGACCACCTTGATGCGCACGAGATCGTCACCAAGGCCGACGACCACCAGGAACCACCCACCAGGCATGCCGCTCCGCGTATGCCGCAGGGCGTTGGTCGCCAACTCGCTCACGACCAGGACGGCGTCTTCGACCGGGCCACGGTCCCCGAGCAGGGAGGCAACGAAGTGACGGGCATTGGACACCTCTTCCGGCAGGCCGGGGAAGACACGGCACCACTTGGTGAGCATGGGAACCTCTCCGTTCGTCTAGGGGGCTAGACAGCGTGACGGCAGAGTATTCCCAGCACTGAGCAGCATTCTAGGCATGTCGAGGAATTATTCCTCTATTGGGTGAGGGCATCCCCCAGGTCGCGGAACTCCTTCATCACCCGCAACAGCAGCGCACGCACCTCATCGCCGAAGACGGCAGCGTGCTCGAAGCGCTCGAAGGTCTCCTCGTAGGCGGCCACTTCAACAGCGTCAGTGGACACGCGTTCGTTGTCGAAGGTCTCGATCACGACTGCCCGCTGGTCGCACAGGGTGAAGCCGTGCCGCGGCAGCACCGGCACCGGCCGGCGCCAGGGAATCACCCCCAGCCGTACCGTGCTCAGACTCTCCACCGCCAGCAACCGGTCGAACTGCGCCAGCATCAGCGCCGGGCTCCCCGGCCAGGTCCGCAACACGGCCTCGGTGACCACGAACACCGACTCCCGCCCCGGCTCGTACAACACGCTCTGCCGATCCACACGGGCAGCGACAGCCCGACCGACAGACTCTGGTGTCGAGCGAGGGGCGCTCTCGAAGACGTGCCGGGCGTACTCGGCGCTCTGCAACATGGCCGGCAGAACGACGCACTGGAACGAGCGGACCGACTGAGCGGACCGCACCTCTTCGTCAACGGTCGTGCCCTCGGCGACGTCAACGGCGGTCGGCTCGGCGTCCTCGGCCGCAATGACGCCCGCCAGCAGCTCCCGCACCTCGCGAGAGACCGACTCATCAAGGCCGAGGGCACCCAGGAGCCGGTCGAGCACATCCCGGCTCGGAACCATGCGTCCGGTCTCGATCTTCGACACGGTCGGCTGACCTACGCCGGCCCGTTGCGCCAGCCCGGCACCCGTCAGACCCGACTCTCCACGAAGCACACGAAGACGCGCGCCCAGCGCCTTCATCCGCTCCCGCCGCTCACTCCCCATGTCCAGGGTTCTACACCACGAGCCACCAGGCGCCGGTACGACCGGACCCAGCGATCGCCAGCCGAGCGTGATTCAAACTTTCCCTACTGGTTCAAGGCGGCTCGCTCCGCTCCCCGCGCGCGGCACGGCCCCCGGCCGGGCCTGCGCTCCTGTCTCCGCCCCGCTCCAGCCCGGCCGGCGCCCGTACCGCGCGCACAGCAGCGAGCCAAGACCACGAGTCGAATGCCATACAGGAACGGGCGCGGTCAAAACCATGCCTCCGGCGGGGGATCGGCCGGCACCGGGATGGAGGGGGCGCCGTTCCCGGCTGCGGGTCCGTAGTGGTGAGCGCGGTGTGCTCCCATCCCGTACACCATCGACCCAGGCAAGCCGAGCAGACGCGGCCCATGGCGTCCAGGTCGTTCGTACAGTGGCGCGCTCCACCTGGACGCCATGAACCACGCCCGCTCCACGGTGTGTGGGTCGACGGCGTACGGGATGGAAGCTGGGGAAGGCGGTGGTTCCCGTCTACAGCGATCTCACTGTTCGGAGGGGGAGTCCTGTGCCTCGTCTGCGAACAGAGAAATCTGCCCGCGCATGACCGATGACCGAGAAGGGCGTGCGTAGTCAGAGATGGGGCCAAGCGTTCGTAGAACGGTGGCGTCATACAGCCAGCTGAGATTCCCTTCCTTTTCCAGTCGACCGCTTACCTGCAACGCCAAGTCTTCCTCATGCGCCCTGACTGCCTCATGGTATTCTTCTTCATCCGAGAGTCGAACACGGACCTTTTTCGCTGGCCCCGATGCGAGTGCCTCGATACCAAAGACACCAGGACTTCCCGCCTGCTTCTTGGCGAGTAGGTGCACTCGCCCGATCATCGTAGTAACTCGGGAGGAGTCATCTGACGCTAGTTTGATAGCCGCTTTATTGAGTGGCAGCACATCCGAACCTTGCAGCTCAAATCGAGAATCCAGGCCACCAGGAGAGGGAATGGCGGGATCCCACTCCACACTAATATCTGCACCATCTGAATTCTCGGCGATCCCGAGAAGAGCGTTTGTCATCTCGTACGAGATGCCATGAACGACGCCCGCTTCAAACCCAGAGAGTGACCCGCTCGAACGATAATGGTCGAGTGCTTCAATGGTGGCCTGTACTGCACGGACGACGGCTTGACTGACTTCCCGGACACTCGCAAGTCCCAGTTCTGGTAGTGCGATCGACGGCGCTACCGCAGACGTCGACAGTGGGACGCCAGCATTGGGAGGCGCGTAAGCAGTGATGATGTAACTGCCTGGCGCACTCTGCCCCATCAGGATCTGATCAAGATATCGATAAGCGAAGCGGCCATGCCTGTTCACGAAATGACGGTCAGGGCCCATGTAAGATTTGGCACCAGCCAACAACGTCCTGCGAGCCGACTCAACAAGGCGTTCTCCGCTCCTCCACTCGATGAAACCGCTAGGCGCAGAAGACTCCTTTCGGAATTTGAATTCGTCAGACGCCTCAACAATTAGTCTCGGATAAAGCGATCGCAGCCAAAAATCGCGATCCTGTGACAGTTGAAGCAGAGCAAGCCGCATCGTCTCCGAAAATTCAGGCGCCTCTTCATCTAGTGGGAGCATGAGGCTGAATTCCGACCAATCGTCGCTCACCTTTGGAGGAAGATATCTCGAGTAGATTCCCCTCCTACCGCCGACGCGCCTCCAGCCAGCATCTTCCAGCAGGGCTCCCAATTTTTCCGGGTCCACTCGTGCAGGGAGCGTTACGCTCGACATGTCAGTCATTTAGCGATTCACCCCTGTCGATCTTGTCCAGAATGCTTGCGAGGGCCTTAGCGTCTACTCGATTTCTGGTGGGAATGCGGACCGTAGGCTTCTTGATCGAAGAGTCGGCATGGACGCCCTCCAGTGATACCCAAAAACAAGATCGCCTAGTCCAGAGGCCATCATGCGTAACCTCGGTCCAGTCCGCCTGCCGTGTCGGCGCAGTCATAACGATCAGGATCGCTTTGGGGTACTTCCGGGCCTTCACCAAGTGATCGAAATACTGACGCTTGGTGAACTGGTAGCTGAAGAACTCACGGGAGGGGTCAGGGACGATCTGCGTGGTGCACTTGAGCTGGGCAAGCACTGCGGACTCTTCGTCCATGTGGTCCCGAGGCGGCCTGATCAACCGAACGTCGTAGCCGTACACATCGACGGGAACGATCTCAACGGCGAGGCCGGCCGTGGCTGCTACCGACTTGATGTAGCCCTGCTGAAGCTGCTCCATCATCTGCGTGACGTGACGACTGTCGACGGCTTCGATGCGGCTGGCCCGCGGCTTCTGCCCGTCCGCAGGTTCGATTGCCCTCACCACCAGGCAGCGCCCCTCCCCCTACGTGGAGGGACCAGGCTAGATCATGGGAGGGCTCCGTAGGTCGGGTTGCCTGATAGTCATGTCTCGAACGGTAGCGCCAGGCACTGACATCGGTCACCTGGCTTGCGGCCGGCGCAATGCTGGTGAGCGGTCACCAGCCAGTGGTCTCGGCCGCAAGTGCGCCTCCGCGCTGCCGCGGAGACGGGACTGTCGGGCTCCGCCGAAAGCACGGTCGAGCACCCCACTCAGGGCTCTCGGGCGAGCTGCTGCCGAGGATCTGTTATGCCGAACCCACGGTTGGTGAGATGCGGCTCCGCTAGTTTCGGTGCGTGACCCTTGAGCTGCCGCATCCGACGGCACCAGTCGTTGTTCATTGCCCTGAGTGCGATAAGCCAGTGATAGCCGGTGCCGCTGGGCGCGTGCTGGAGCCGGATACAGACATGTGGGGGCCCGGCGACCTCGTGACCCTCGCCCAGTGCGGGGGGTGCGGAATGGCCCTGTTGGTTACCCAGGGTGACGATCTAGAAGGGCGCTGGTCCGATCCCGTACGTGTTTACCCGCCCATAGGCGATCAGCTCAGCTTCTGCGTTCCGAGCAAGCTGCGTGAGGAGTGTGAAGAGGCCCGCCGCTGCTTCACCGCCAAGGCCTTCACTGCTACGGCTGTCATGGTCCGACGAGTCCTCGAAGGTCTCTGCCTAGACCAAGGAGCGACTGCGAAGCCTCTGATAAACGCGCTCAAACAACTCGCGGCCGAGGGCAAGCTTGACGATCGCTTGCTTGAGTGGGCACAGGAGTTGCGAGGCCTCGGTAACCACGGAGCGCACCACACCGGCATGCCGGTACAGAGGCAGGATGCCCATGATGCTCTGCTGCTCACAGAAGCGATCTTGACCTACGTATATGCCCTCCCGATGCAGTTCGAGGCATTCCGGCGGCGTAGGGCGGGTGAGCCCCCGTTGCTCCCGCCACCCTTCGGGGGCATTCCGGCGCAGCAAGCTCAGCCGGCCGCAGCGGCAGTCCCCAGCGATGAGCCAGCGCCCGCACCGCAAGCGCACCAGATAGAGCAGGAAGCAGCGGGGAACCACGGTGACGGACCAGCCGCCGAGGTCAGCGTCCGAACCCACCTCAGCTACCCAAACTGAACGCGCGGACTAGTGCGTTCTGGCACGGGAAAGTATCAAGACGACGGACATGAAGACATGGATGCAGGTCTCGCGGCGCTACTAGGCGCGGCTGTTGGTGCACTGGGCACAGCAACTGCTGCAGGGGTGACTGGTTACTTCGCCCGCTCCCAGGTGAAGCTGCAGTTGGCCGCGCAAGAGCGGCAGGCGGAACGGCAAATACGCGCGGACCATACGGCGCAGCTACGAGAGCCCCGACGGCAGGCGTATGCCGCCTACGCGGCGGAGATCTCTACGCAGCTTGACGCATTGTGGTGGGTAGCTAACTCTATGTCAGGTGATGCTCCCTCGCAGGACGCGGCACTTGCCCGCTTGAGAGGTAGCTTCGAAGCCTCCAGTAGCACGGCCTATGAACGCGTCCTCCTAGAAGGACCGGAGGACGTCGCTTACGCAGCTGCGAGACTAGGAGCAGCTACCCAAGGAGCCGCGCACATCGCCTTTGCCTGGTTCGCTGAAGGTGAGAATGTGGCCTCATCAGCCCGGGGGCCGGCTCCCGTGGCCGAGCTACGCGCGGCCATAGACCAAGCAAAGAGAGTCAGGCGCGACTTTCGCATGCTTGTGATGGAGGCCATTCGTGCCCACGGCAGTGAGCCTGAACCGGACCAGGCCCGTAGTCGGGCAGCCACGATCACCGACAGGCTGTCTGGGGACCCGGACCAGTGAGTGTCTAACTGCGTGACAACGCCGACGAACAGCGGCGGACAAGGGCGGATGTCTGCGGACCGTCAGCGCAGGTGAGCGGCGCACAAGCGCAAGGCCAAGCACGCGGCCCAGTTGCTTCGGGACGAAGAGGTCGTGGGTTCAAATCCCGCCACCCCGACAGCCGCGATAGCAGGTCAGGCAGGTACTGGATTCAGTACCTGCCTGACCTGTTTGTGCGTGCGTGTTCACCGCCGTCGCTTTTGCGTGCCGAAGGTGCCGTCCTTGACCATCGCGCCTGTCTGGATCACGGGAGCGTCCGGCCCGTCCGGGGTGGACTAGCGCGTTCGGATTGACCGGTGTGACCGCATTTGTACCTCTTGTCATGTACGGAGTTGTCTTGGCTTCGCACTAAGATCCCTGCCCATGTTGGTGGCGGGTGCGTAGCGGTGTTCAGCTGGCACCCGCTGTTGATTGGTGGAGCGCCGAAGACCACGGGGGTCGCAGGACATGGGCATCGTGCTGCCGGACATCGTCGATCGGGCACTCGATCTCGCGGGGATCGACTGGCCGAACGTGAACGAGGACGACTACACGGAGATGGCGGACTCGCTCCGGGAGTTCGCGGAGAAGTTCGAAGGCCATGGTGGCGACGCGCACAAGGCGATCACGCGCATCCTCAGCTCATCGGAGGGCTGGGCGGTGGACTCCATGGAGAAGCACTGGTCGTACGTGAAGACCAGTCACCTGGAGAAGATCCCGGACGTGGCGCGGACGTTCGCGTTCGTGTGTGACCGGATCGCCGAGATCGTCATTGCGATGAAGACGAAGGCGGCGGTCGAGCTGAGCGTGCTCGCCGGGACGGTAGTCGCCGAACTCGCGGCGTCCGGACTTACGTTGGGCATCTCGGCTGCCGCTGCCGCCGGCGAGATCGTCCTGATGCGGCAGATCGTGAAACGGCTGGTGAAGGAGGCCGTCGAGGAGATCCTCGCGGAGATCGCCGCCAAGCTGGCGGAGCCGGTCACGGCGAAGTTGGAGGAGCTCGCCGTCGACGCGGCGCTCGATCTGGCCGAGGGCGCGTTCAACCCCGGCGGGGGCCATGGTGCTGCGGGGGGCATGTCCCTCGCTTCCGCGGGCGGCGGAGGTGGTGGCGGCGGCGGTTCGGCCAAGCGGACCCGTATCGACCATGCCGAGTTCGAGGACGGCGCCGGCAAGCTCTCCCTCCATGGCGGGGACCTCGGCGGCAACGCCCACATCCACTTGGGCAAGGCGAAGACCGCGTTCGGCCGGACGAAGGGCCGGGACGGGTTCACCAAGGAGTTCGACCACGCCCTGGAGAGGGCGCTCACGGCTGCCGCCAAGTCGGTCACCCGTGCCGCCAAGCACGTCAGCGACGAGATCCCGCACCGCGTGAAGGCCGCCTCCCGGCTCCAGAAGGACATCGACCACAAGGTCGGCAAACAGGCCGACGGTGTCGACGTGACCAAGGACGATTCACCCGGTGCGGCGGGCGGCGGCGGTGGAGGTGGCGGTGGCAACGGCGGTGGCGGCGGACGCGGCGCCGGGAACGGTCCCCGGCGCATGGACCCGCAGCCCGACTGGCACGGTCGAAGCGCCGGCCGGATGCGGCACTACCGTCGTGACGCCATGCAGGTCGATCACCTCAGCCCGGAAGACCAGCGCCGTGCGCTGATCCAGGAGGCGAGGGAGCTGGCCGACGAAGCGCAGAAGGCCGCCAACGGGCCCGACGGGCAGCCTGTGCTGGGCAAGGGCAGGATCAAGCAGGGGTGTTCGGGAGCCCTGCTGCACGAAGGGGTTCTGACGGGGCACTCCAGTGTGTCGAAGCTGAAGGCGAACCCACAGAACCCGGATCCGCAACAGCACCTGGACGTGCATCCCGCTCTGCGGTCCGTCCTGGACGACGTGGAGCGACAGGCCGCGGCCGAGGGCGAGCTGGTGGGGACCGGCCACGGACAATGCGCCGAAGTAGCCCTGATCTCCGACCGGCTGCACGCCATATCGGAGCGTGATGGTGTCGACATACGGAGCGCCGAGGACATCAGGAGAGTAATGGACGGCGCCCAGGTGCATACGCGGCAGATCGGCGACATGAATCCGAACAGGCCCGGATATCTGAGTCACGGAGAATACAAGAAGCCCTGCCCCTCCTGCGAGCGTATGCTGCCGCTCGTCGGCGTCACGGCCGTTTGACCGAAAGAGGATGAGAACTGTGTCCGTTTTGAAGTCGCCCGAGGCGGTGGATGCCTGGCTGTCGAATGCGGGGTGGTATCCGGGGCGCCGGTGTGACGACCTCGCCGCTGCCGAGGTGTCGAGCGTTCTGAAGGATTTCCGTGATGACGGCGGCAGTCTCGATGTGATCGCGCCCGCTCTCGAGTTCCTGCGCGAGCACGTCGGCCTTGTGGCACCTCGGCACGCTTCCACCGATGACAAGGTGGAGTTCTATCCGCGTCTCATGTACCGGGGCGCGGCAGAAGACGTGCAAGAACTCGCCGACGGACTGGGGAAGAAGGTCTTCCCGGTCGCGCACGACACGTACGACGGCGGGACGGTCCTCATGGACGAGGCCGGGCGGTTCTTCTATCTGCATCACAGCGGTGAGTATTTCCTCGGCGATGACAAGTACTCGGCATTGATGAGTTACTCGCGGGGGTATCCGCTCGAAAGCGCGGAGGACTACTATGCCTGAGCATGTTCCGATGACCGCTGCATCCTTGCTGGTGGGCGGGAAGATCTACAGCCAGACCGACCTCGACGCGGATTCGGAACCGGATCTGCATCCTGCGGTGACCGAGTTTTTTGAGCAGCTTCCCGCGGCACAGCGGGAACCGTTCATGGGTTACTGCGCGGAGTCCGCATTGATCTCCGATCAGTTGTGGGGCCTGGACCAGCAGCGCCCGAGCGAGGGAACAACGACCCTCGACGATGCGACGGAGCATTTCTCGGGGTCGGCCATGGTGGCGAGAAAGATCCGTCCCGAAGGGGACCCCGAGCACGGACGTCCTGCGAAACCTTGCCGCTCCTGCGCAGCCCTGCTGGAGCGACTCGGCATCGAAGTGGCGGAGGGGTGAACCAGCTCCACCGGGCTGCGGAGAGGATCGGTTGGACCGCGGGCAGGAACGTCGAACAAGACGCCATGCGTGCCGTGCTGCGGATGGTCGCGGTAGCGGAGAGCTACGGGATATCCCTGCCGGTCTTCCCTGCCGCGAGGTCCTTTCTCACCGAGTTCTACGGTCTCGATCACTCGCCGGTGGAACCGGGCCGGGAGGTGGCGTCCATCGGGTTCTCCATCGATCCGGAGAAGGCCGGATTCCGGCTCGTCCAGTTGACCCGCCTGTCCGCCGGGCTCCGCATCGCTTTGTTCCCGGTCGGGGTCACCGAGAACGACTCCGTACTCGCTGCGGGTGAAGAGGGGCAGCTTCTCTCTTCCGGTCTCGGTGGCTCCTGGCACGTGGGGGACAGCGCGCTCGAAGGCGTCGAGAACATGATCTACGGGATGGCTCCGCGCAGGCTTCGTGATACCGAGTACACCTGGAGCGTGCCGACGGGGGCGGCCGACAGCCCCGTTGCCAAAGCCGCGCAGGCAGCGCTGACAGCCGTGTACTTGTTGCATCATCACGGTCTTTACAGCGCCAGAAGTGTCCGGCTGACACTGACCGGTCTGCGCGGCATTGGAGCCGAGATCGCCCGGCAGTCGATCGGCCTCCCGCATGGACCCCTGGGAGAGGCACTGTCGCCGATCGTTCGCGCCGTGGAGGAGGTGCTCGCGGCCAACGCGGACGGCGCGGGCTGCGAGGTAAAGCTGGCCGTAGAGGTGCCTGGCGCCCATGCGGAAACCCCGGCCGGTCTGGTCGGGTTCTCGGCCCGGTTCGGGCATGTGGCGATGCGCCCCAACGACCTCGAGGTCGGTCTCCGGGTCGGAGCGGGTGCGCAGACCGGCCGTGTCCACGCACGAGTCGTCGACGCTCTGCGTGGTCTGAAGCAGATGTCATGAGGGGCGGCGCTCCGCCGAGGTGCTTGCCGCAGGACATGTGGCGCCGCAGTCGCAGGTGACCGCCGGCCTCCCCCAGGCGGGGGGCACGTCGGGGCACGGTCGCGGCGGCTCGACCACTCGTGTGCGGCGCGAGACGGGGACCGCGCCTTGCCTCGCCGCCAAGTGACGCCACGCGGTGCCAGATAGTGCCATTGTGGCGCCGCGTGGACCGCCGCCCCCGATCACGGGGGACACCTTGCCACCTATGACGAGCCACCCCCATACCGGCCTTGACCTGGCCCTTCGCTCCGATGAGGCCAATCGCCGCAACGCCAGTGGCGCAACAGGGTTGCCGATGGCGCCATGATGGTGCCATGATGGCGTCATGGACCTCACGCCCTATGTCGAAACCCTTCGCCGTGAACTCGCGGTGGCCGCTGAAGCCGGTGGGGAGGATGCCCGGGAGCTGGCCGGGAGGCTGACCGCGCCTTTGGAGTCGGCGGCCCGGCTCACCATGCTCAACGTGCTGTCGGCCGCCATGGACGAAGTCACCCGGGAGCTCGCCCCCGGGTCGGTGGACGTGCGGCTGCGCGGGCTCGACCCCGATTTCGTGGTGACCCTGCCCGCCACCGAGGTGGGAGGTCCGGCCGAGCCGGTCCCGGCCGCCGAAGCCTTCAAGGGGCCCGCCGAAGGGGACGAGGGCGGGACCGCCCGGGTCAATCTGCGGCTGCCCGCCCACCTCAAGGCCCGGGCCGAGGAGGCCGCGAGCCGCGAGGGGCTGTCGGTCAACGCGTGGCTGGTGCGGGCCGTGTCGGCCGCGGTCGACGGTGGCTCCCGGCCCCGTACCGCGGAGAAGAGCCAGACCGTCGGACAGCGTTTCACGGGCTGGGTGCGCTAGCGCTCCCCGCCCGCCCCACTTCACTCACACCACGTCCCACCAGCGGGGACGTTCCCAGGACTCACGAGGACGGGACAGCCATGCCTTCTTTCGACACCCCCGCACCGATCTCGGTCACCGCTCGTGTGGAGGCCGGTTCCATCCAGTTCGCCGCGGGCGACCGGCCCGACACCGTCGTCGAGGTGCGGCCCCGCAACCCCAAGAAGGACCTGGACGTGCGCACCGCCGAGCAGACCGAGGTCTCGTACGCCGGCGGCACGCTCGCGATCCGGACGCCCAAGTCCAACCTGTTCGGCCGCACCGGCGTCGTGGACGTCACGGTGGAGCTGCCCGCGGGCTCGCGGGTCGACACGACCGGGGCCTGGACCCAGGTGCTCGGCGAGGGCCGGCTCGGCGAGGTCCGGGTGAAGACCTCGTCCGGCGATGTGCGCCTCGACGCGACCGGGCCGCTGGAGCTGACCGCCTCGCACGGCTCGATCACCGTGGACCGGGTCGAGGGCCGGGCCGAGATCAGCACCAGCACCGGCAGCCTGCGCGCCGGCCTCCTCGACGGCCCGGCCGTGCTGAAGAACTCGCACGGCAGCACCATCGTCGACGCCGTGACCGGCGCGCTGCGGGTGAGCAACGCCAACGGTGACATCGAGGTGCGGCGCGCCGAGGACTCGGTCACCGCCACCACCGCCCACGGCACCGTCCGCGTCGGCGACGTGGCCCGCGGCACCGTCCAGCTGGAGACCTCCTACGGCGCCATCGACATCGGCATCCGCGAGGGCACCGCCGCCTGGCTCGACGTCAGCTCCGGGTCCGGGCAGGTGCGCAACGCGCTCACCGAGTCGGGCGGCCCGGACACCACCGAGGACACCGTGCAGGTCCGCGCCCGCACCCGCTTCGGCAACATCGACGTCCGCCGCGCCCGGGCCTGAGCGCCGGGGCCGGGCCCCCGGCTCCTCGCACCACTTCCCTCACTCCGCCACTTCCACCGCTTCCACCGCTTCACCACTCCACCACTTCAACGGGAGGGTTCCGTCGCCATGTCTGTCATGCGCACATCAAACATGGAGCGGTCGGCCGCCGCCGTCTCCGCCGCCGGGCTGCGCAAGTCCTACGGCGGCAAGACCGTCCTCGACGGCATCGATCTGCACATCCCCGCCGGTTCCGTCTTCGTGCTGCTCGGCCCGAACGGCGCCGGCAAGACCACCACCGTGAAGATCCTGTCCACGCTCGTCGGCGCCGACGGCGGGCGGGCCCGGGTCGCGGGCCACGACCTCGCCACCGCGCCGCAGGCCGTGCGCGCCGCGATCGGGGTCACCGGGCAGTTCTCCGCCGTCGACGGGCTGATCACCGGCGAGGAGAACATGCTCCTCATGGCGGATCTGCACCATCTGTCCCGGCGCGAGGGGCGGCGGGTCGCCACCGGGCTGCTGGATCGGTTCGGCCTCGCCGACGCCGCCAAGAAGCCCGCCCAGAGCTACTCCGGCGGCATGAAGCGCCGCCTGGACATCGCCATGACCCTCGTCGGCGCCCCGCGGATCATCTTCCTCGACGAGCCGACCACCGGCCTCGACCCGCGCTCCCGGCACACCATGTGGCAGATCGTCCGCGAGCTGGTCACGGACGGCGTGACCGTCTTCCTCACCACCCAGTACCTGGAGGAGGCCGACCAGCTCGCCGACCGCATCGCCGTGCTCGACGGCGGGAGGATCGCCGCCGAGGGCACCGCCGGCGAGCTCAAGCGCCTCGTCCCCGGCGGACACGTGCGCCTCCGCTTCTCCGACCCGTCCGCGTACCGGTCCGCCGCCGCCGCGCTGCGCGAGGTCACGCCGGACGACGAGGCACTGGCGCTGCGCATCCCCAGCGACGGCAGCCAGCGCGAACTGCGCTCCCTGCTCGACTGGCTGGACGCCGCCGGCATCGAGGCGGACGAACTGACCGTGCACACCCCCGACCTGGACGACGTGTTCTTCGCCCTGACCAGCGGCACCGGCCGGCCGGCCGCCACCAAGGAGGATGTCCGATGAGCTCCCTGTCCCTCGCCCTGCGCGACTCCTCGACGATGCTGCGGCGCAATCTGCTGCACGCCCGCCGCTACCCGTCCATGACGCTGAACCTGCTGCTCACGCCGGTCATGCTGCTGCTCTTCGTCTACGTCTTCGGTGACGTGATGAGCGCGGGCATCGGGGACGGCGGGGCGGACCGGTCCGCCTACCTCGCGTATCTCGTCCCGGGCATCCTGATGCTGACCATCGGCGGCACCACCATCGGCAGTGCGGTGTCCGTCGCCTCGGACATGACCGAGGGCATCATCGCCCGCTTCCGCACGATGGCGATCCACCGCGGGTCGGTGCTGATCGGGCACGTCGTCGGCAGCGTGCTCCAGTGCGTGATGAGCGTGGTCCTCGTCGGGGCGGTCGCGGTGGCCATCGGGTTCCGGTCCGCGGACGCCACAGCCCTGGACTGGCTCCTGGCCGTCGGACTGCTGACGCTCGTCTCCGTGGCGCTCACCTGGATCGCGGTCGGGATGGGCCTGTCCAGCCCGAACGCCGAGGCGGCGAGCAACAACGCCCTGCCGTTGATGGTCCTGCCGCTGCTGTCCAGCGCCTTCGTGCCGGTCGACGCGATGCCGGGCTGGTTCCGGCCGATCGCCGAGTACCAGCCGTTCACCCCGGCCATCGAGACCCTGCGCGGGCTGCTGCTCGGCACCGAGATCGGCCACAACGGGTGGCTGGCCGTCGCCTGGTGCCTCGCCCTGGCCGTGCTCGGCTACGTCTGGTCCACCTCGCTCTTCGCCCGCGAACCGGAGTGACGGCCGGGGCGCACCCCCGGCTCGTCCCGCTCCGGGGCGGTGTACGTCCGGCACCACGCCGGCGTACACCGCCCCGGAGCCGTCGCCGTTCCGCGGCGGCTCCGGGCCCGGGCCGCGTCAGGGGGCCGTACGCGCCCGTCAGGGACGCGTCAGGGTTCCCGGTTCCCGGTTGTCCGGGGTGGGCGGGGCGGCTTCGATGGACGGCGTGAACAGCGCCCGCCCCCTCCCCGGCCGGCTGCCGGGTCCGCTCGGCCGCCGTGCCACGGGCCGGCGCCGACCGGAAGCGCCCGCACCGGGCGGACACCGGGTCCCGTCGCCGGGTCCCGTCCGCCGGTGCCGCGTCCCCCCGACGCCGGCTTCCGTGACCCGGGGGGCGCCGAGCGGCTCCGGCGCCCCCCGGCTCTCTCCCCCGGGCCCTCCTCGTGACACCGGTCAGGCGGTCTTGGTGCCGGTCATGAGGATGGACACCGTCTCGGTCCCGCCGTCGTCGAAGACGCGCTTCGTCAGGCCGCAGGCGGTGAAGGCGGTCGGCGACGTGAGCACGCCGTCCAGCTCGACGTGGGCCGTGCCGGTGCGCGTGCCCGGCAGCGGGTGGGTGAACTCGTAGTGGAGCGTGCCGCCGTACCGGCTCTCCCACTCGCCCGTGCCGATGAACACCGGCTTGCCGTCGGGGCCGTTGTGCGCTTCCAGCCGCAGGGTGTGGTCGGTGCGGAAGTACAGGGTGCCCGTCGAGGCCGGGTGGTCGGACTCCTGGGTGGTCACCGACCAGGTGCCCACCGGCGACGGCACGGTCGTGGCCGGGGCGGCCGGGGCGGCCGTCGTGCCCGGTTCGGCCGGCTCGGCGGCCAGGGCCAGGGCGGGCCGGGGCGTGGCCACGGCCAGTGCCAGGAACCCGGCGGCCAGGGCCACGCCCGCGGCGCGCCGTGCGGTCGCCGCGCCTGTGGTGCTCTGCTTCTTCGGCATGTGCGTCCGTCCTCTCGGATCGTTGTCTGCTACACCACGTGGAAATTGGCCATCATCGCCATGTCCTCGTGCTCGAGGTTGTGGCAGTGGAGCATGTAGCGCCCCCGGTATCCGTCGAACCGCGCGAGGATCTCCACGACCTCGTACGGGCGCAGGTCGACCGTGTCCTTCCAGCCGCGGTCGCCGGGATCGGGCGCCCCGCCGGCCCGTGACAGCACCTGGAAGTGCGCCAGGTGCAGATGGACGGGGTGGTGGAAGTCGCTGGTCAGCAGCCATCGTTCGACGGTGCCCAGGCGTGGTGTCGCCCAGGTGCGCGCCGGGTCGAAGGCGCGGCCGTTGACGGTCCACATGCCGTCCGAGCGGAGCCGGAAGTCGAAGTGCCGGGTGGTCACGGCCTGCCCGGCGCGCAGTGTCCCGGGACGCGACAGGCGCGTGGGGACCCTGCTGTCGTCGCGGCCGCGTCCGCGGCTGGTGACGTGGAAGCGCAGGATGTCGTGCATGGCCCCGTCGGCCAGGGTGTTGACGAGGGTGACGGTGGTGTCCGGCGGGCACCGCGAGAAGTCGACCACGACGTCGTGGCGCTCGGCCGGGGCCATGGTGAGCGTGTCGAGGGTCTGCGGGCGTCCCAGCAGTCCCTGGTCGCTGCCGATCCGCACGAAGGGCAGGCGGCGGCCGTCGGAGGCGGTGAGCGCCAGCCGGTAGCGGCGCGCGTTGGCGGCGTTCAGCAGCCGCAGCCGGTAGCGGGCCGCGCTCACCTCCAGATACGGCCACGGCCGGCCGTTGACCAGCTGGACGTCGCCGAGCACGCCGTCCATGTAGCCGGACCGGACGCCGGGGGTGCGGGTGAGGGTGGGGTCGAGCGACGGGTAGCGGAAGGAGCCGTCGGCGTCGAAGGAGCGGTCGCAGAGCAGCAGCGGGATGTCCCGGTCGCCCTTCGGCAGCGGCAGCGCGTCCTCCTCGTCGTCGTCCACGAGGAAGAACCCGGCGAGCCCGCGCCAGACCTGCGGACCGGAGAAGTCCATGCGGTGGTCGTGGTACCAGAGCGTCGCGGCGCGCTGCCGGAGCGGGTACGTGTACGTGCGCGTCCCCCCGGCGGCCGTGCCCCCGGGCATCGTGCCGCCGTGCATGCCCGGCATGGGGGCGGGGCTCCCCCGGTGTCCCGCCGGGTGCAGCAGGTCGGTGGGGTAGCCGTCGGAGCCGGGCGGGGTGACGCCGCCGTGCAGGTGGGTCGCGGTCGGCGTGGGCAGGGTGTTGGTCATCCGGAGCCGGACCGGCCGGCCGGAGCGGGCGCGGAAGGTCGGGCCGGGGAACGTGCCGTCGTACGACCAGATCTCGGTGCGCGTGCCGGGCAGGATCTCCGCGAAGGCGCGCCGCTGCGTCACCTCGTACACGTCCGTGCCGTGCGTGGGCCGCGCCACGGCGGGCACGGTCAGCGGCAGCGTGAACGGGCGCGGCAGCTCCACCTCGGGGGCGCTGGCGAGCAGGGCGCCGGTCGACGGGCGGTCCGTGCCGCAGCCGGCCAGCCCGCCGAGCGCGACCGCGCCGGCGCCGCCCGCCGCCAGCCGCAGGAAGCCCCGGCGGGAGGGAGTGGGGGCGGTCATCGGCGCGGCGCCTTGAGCGTGCGGACGGGGCGGGTGAGGGTGAACGCCCAGACCGTCATCGTGCACGCGCCGCCGAACAGGGCGACGCCGAGCGGGATGTGCACCAGCAGGTCGCGCGAGTATCCCGCGATCTGCTGCACGACGATCAGGGCGAGGAGGACGGCGCCGAGGACCGTGGGCCACACCCGGTTCGCGCGCACGCGCCAGGCGACGGTGGCGGCAGCCGTCTCGGCCACGAGCATCATCGTCAGGACGTGCGCGTTGACGTCGTGGGCGGTGAGGAGCCCCACGTCGCCGTTGACGAACAGCCCGGCCAGCGCGGCTTGGACGAGGGTGTTGACGGTGAAGAGCACGGAGACGACCCGGAAGGCGATCACCGGCCGGTGCGCCCAGCGGGCGGGCGGCCGCTCGCCGGGCGGGGAGGGCCGTGGCGGATCCCCGGGGCCGGATCCGCCCGGGTCGGGGGTGGGGGGCGCGGTCTGTGCCGCGGCTTCGGAGGAGGATCGCTGCATCACGTGTTCCGGTGCGGTACGGGCAGGTGGGTGGGGGGAGGCGTGCGCCAAGGGCACGCGGGGGCGGGCGCGGGCCCGCGGGCGTCGAAGCCGCACGGGCGTGGACGGCGCACGGGCGTGGACGGCGTACGGGCCCCGGCACAGGTGCGCGGGTTCGCTGGGGCGCGAGGGTGAGGGACGCGGGAGCGGGGGGGCGCGTCCACGGGCAACGCGCGGGCGGGAGCGGGCGTACGAGCGGCAAGGGGCGTACGGCTACCGGGTCACCGGTGTGAACGGCGGGAACGGTGCGAAGGCGGGCGGAAGGGGCGTACGGGCGCGAGCGGCGCGCGAGCCGGAGTGGCGCACGGACGCCGGCCGACCCGCGCTCACCGCACACCACGGAAGCGGGCACACGCCCGGCACGCCCCGCTCGCCCGCTTCGGAAGCGGGCCCATGCCCGTACGCGCCCTTCCGCACGTCGCGGAGACGGAGCCGCGTCAGTGACCGCGCACGCGGGACAGGTTCAGCGGGTAATTGAGGCCGCCGGTCACGGGGAGAGTGGTCCCGTTGATCCATTCGGAGGCGGGGTTCGCCAGCAGGGACACGGCGTTGGCGATGTCCTGCGGGGTGCCGAGCCGTCCGGCCGGCGTCGCGTTGGCCAGCGCCTCGCGCGCGGGCTGCGGGACGACCGAGGAGGCGTCCGTGAGGACGAAGCCCAGGGCCAGGCCGTTGACGGTCACGCCGTCGGCGCCGAACTCGTCGGCCGCGTACCGTACGTAGCCCTCCAGCGCGGCCTTCGTCACGCCGTGCGCGGCGAGGCCGGGCGCGGTCGGGCCCCAGGACGAGCCGCTGGAGATGACGACGAGCCGGCCGTACCCGCGCTCCCGCATCGCCGGCACGAAGGCGGTGGTGAGCCGGTGCAGCAGGACGACGTCGTTGCGGACCTTGTCGCCGAGCGCGGTCGGGTCCATGTCGGCCAGCGGTACGCGCGGGTACGAGGCGCACGCGTTGCTGACGACGATGTCGAGGTGGTCCACGCGCTCGCGCACGGCGGTGACCAGTTCCCCGGCGCCGTCGGCCGCGTCCAGGTCGGCCCGCAGTAACGTGGCCTTTACACCTTTTTCCTCACACGCGGCCGCCACGGCCTTCGCCTCGTCCAGCGAACTTCGGTAGGTGAGCACCACATCGGCTCCGAGCCCGGCGAGAGTGGTGGCCGTGGCGGCCCCGATCCCCCGGCTCCCGCCTGTCACCAGCGCGATCCTGCCCTCCAGCGGGCCGTTCGCGGAGACGCTACGAGTCATCGGCAAGGCACCTCTATCCGTCGGCGTCGCTTCCCGGTAGTTAAACGACCAGGAAGATAATGACCAGCAGCTAGGGTAGACCCATGGGTGATCGCCAGCAAGCCGTCGATCGCGTCGACGTGATCATGAAGCAGGTCGCGCAGGTCTCCACCGCGCCCGACCTGACGTCCAAGGAACTCTGCCAGCGGTTGCAGCGCGTCGCCCACCATCTGGAGACCCGGCTCCGCCGCGAACTGGCCGTCTTCGGCATCGAGCCGTGGGAGCTGGAACTGCTCGCCTCGCTGCGCCGGGTCGGCCCGCCGCACCAGGTGACCGCCGGATCGCTCCAGGACATCATGCAGCTGACCACCGGCGCGGTCACCAAGCGCGTGGCCGCCCTGGAGAAGAAGGGCTGGGTGCGCCGGGAGGTCGACACCGGCGACCGCCGCCAGGTGCTCGTCTGCCTCACGGACGAAGGGGAGCAGCGGGCGCTCGAGGTCTTCGCCACCAAGACGGAGACGGAGGCGCGGGTGCTGTCCGCCCTCGACCTCGCCACGCAACGGCGGCTCAACGACGATCTGCGCACGCTCCTGATCGACCTTGAGGGAGCGGTACGGGGCTGACCGCTTCCCCCTCCCCCGCTCTGCTCAGTCCTTGATCTCGCAGATGGCGGCGCCGGAGGTGAGGGAGGCGCCGACTTCGGCGGTGAGGCCCTTGACGGTGCCTGACTTGTGGGCGTTGAGGGGCTGTTCCATCTTCATCGCTTCGAGGACGACGACGAGGTCGCCTTTCTCGACCTCCTGGCCTTCCTCGACGGCGATCTTGACGATGGTGCCCTGCATCGGGGAGGCGAGGGTGTCGCCGGAGGCGACGGGGCCGGACTTCT
>NZ_JBVHXT010000015.1:133382-168514 GCF_055569255.1 Streptomyces sp. NPDC029296 | reverse complement strand
GTGTTGCCCACCATGACCGCCACCGGCGAGCCCAGGGTCAGCCCGTGCCGGACACCACCCAGGAAGGTGACCTCGTCCCGCTCGAACTTCATCCGCGCACCACGGCCGTAGCCGAGCCGCCGCCGCGCCAGGTGGTCCGCCACCATCTCCGTGGTGATCGGCACGCCGGCGGGAAGACCCTCCAGCGTCGCGACAAGTGCGGGACCGTGGGACTCCCCCGCGGTCAGCCAACGCAGCCTGCTCAACGGTGCTCCTCAGTGCTCGCGCCCGGTACTGCCCGGCGTACGCGTCCTCGCGCACGGCGACGGCGTCACCGGGTGCGCGACCCCGGCACGCCACCTCCGATCCTCCCACGTCCGCGGGCGGGAGACGGCCGCCGGTCCAGCAGGCGGACGCGCGCGGGGGCGTCAGCGGGCCGCGAGCGCCTTCTCCCCGGCGTGCCGCATGGCGTCCACCGGGCCCGGGGCCAGCCCGGTCATCCGCTCGAACTGGAGCACCGCCTGGTGGACCAGCAGATCGAGGCCGCCGACCACGGCCCCGCCGGACATGGACCAGCGGGCCGCCAGTTCGGTGGGCCAGGGGTCGTAGAGCACGTCGAAGAGGGTGGCGGGGCGTTCGGGCACGGCGCCGGCGAGCGCGTCGGTGGTCCCGGCGGGCGTGGTGGCGATCACCAGCGGGGCCCGCAGTGCCTCGGCGGCGTCGGACCAGTCCGCCGTGCGGACCTCCACGTCGAGCCGTTCGCCCCACTGCCGCATCTCGGCGGCGCGGGCCTCGCTGCGGACGTAGGCGACGACCTCCCCGGTGCAGATCCGGGCGAGCGCGGCGAGCGCGGAGGAGGCGGTGGCCCCGGCCCCCAGGATCGCGGCGGAGCCGACCTCCTCGATGCCGTGCTCGCGCAGCGCGGCCACCATGCCCGGGATGTCGGTGTTGTCGCCGACCCGGCGTCCGTCCTCGGTGAAGACCAGCGTGTTGACCGCGTCGACCGAGGCGGCGGTGTCGCTGACCTCGTCCAGCAGCGGGATGACCGCCCGCTTCAGCGGCATGGTCAGTGACAGCCCGGCCCACTCGGGCCCCAGCCGGCCGAGGAAGCCGGGCAGCGCGGCCTCGTCGACGTCGAAGCTGTCGTACGACCAGCCGGTGAGCCCGGCCGCCTCGTACGCCGCCCGGTGCAGCACCGGGGAGAGGGAGTGCGCGATCGGAGAGCCGAGCACGGCGGCACGGCGGCCGTCAGTTGCCCGTGTTGGCATTGAACTTGTCCCTGAGTTCTAGGAATTCCGCGTACGTCTTGGCGAACTCGGTGTTGCTCATACCGTCGGTCGCCACGAAGTAGACCCAGCCGTCGTCGGTCGGGTTCAGCGTCGCCTTCAGCGCGTCCTCGCCGGGGTTGCCGATCGGGCCGGGCGGAAGTCCCGGGTACCGGTACGTGTTGTACGGGCTCGGGTCGCTGTTGATCTCCTTCTCGGAGATGTGGATGTTGCTCGTGCCCTTGGCGTAGTTGTACGTCGAGTCGAACTGCAGCTTGCGGTTGGTCTCGGTGTTGGTGGGCTTGAGGCGGTTGTAGACGACCTCGGCCATCTTGCGGAAGTCGTCGTGCGTCTTGCCCTCGGCCTGGACCAGGCTCGCGACCGTGACGAGTTCGAAGGCGTTCTCCACCCCTAGCTCCCCGGCTTTCTCGTCGAGGCCGTAGGCGGCGTACTTCTGCTTGGCCTGGACGATCATCTGCTTGAGGATGGCGTCGGGCTTCATGCCCTTGGCGGCCGGATAGGTGCCCGGGAAGAGGAAGCCCTCCAGCGGGTCCTTGACGTCGCCGCCGTTGCGCGCCCAGGCGGGCAGGCCGAGGGACTTGTACTCCTTCTCGGCGAGCTTCCTGGTCGCGCCCTTGGCCAGTTCCAGCTTCTTGTCGATGGCCGCGTAGACCTCGGTGTTGCGCTCGCCGGGGGTGACGATCACATTGTTCTGGCTGCGCGGGTCCATCATCAGCCGGACCGCGCTGGCGGCGGACATCTCCTTCTTCAGGAGGTAGGCACCGGCCTGGATGCCGTCGCCGCCCGGTGTCGTCGTCTGGGCGTGGACGAACGCGTCGGCGCTCTTGACGACGCCGGCCTCCTTCAGCCGGCGGCCGATCTCCCAGCCGCCCGCGCCCTTGGGGATCTCGACGGTGACGGTCTGGCCGGTGCCGTCGCCCGCGTAGTCCGGAGCCGCGCCGAAACGATTTTGATAGAACTGGTACCCGAAATACCCGACTCCGCCGAGGCCGCCGCCGAACACCAGGACGACCACCATGCAGGCGCAACCGGTGCGCCGTTTCCTGGGCTTGACCGGCTTGCGGCCCTTGCCGCGCCGCTCCCGCCGGCCCTGGAGTTCGTGCTCCTCGCCGTCCTCGCCGTCGTCGCCGCGGCTTCCGGCGAGCGCGCTCTCCTCCTCGCCCGCCGGCTCTGGCTCGGGGCGTCTGCGGCCGGGCGGCTCCGGCGGCGGGTAGGCGTCCTCGGTGGGATAGAGGTCGGGCTGCTCCGCGCCGTAGGCCACGGGCTGCTGGCCGTAGGGGTCGCCGGGGTCGGCGGCGTAGGGCACATGGCCGTGGGTGCCGGTCGCGTCCCAGCCGCCCTGGTGGAACTGGTGCTGAGCGTGGGCGGCGAGCTGCTGGTCGTACTGCTGCCGACCGTCCTGGGGGGCGTGGTACCGGTCGTCGTGCTGCGGGTGGTGCTGGCCGTCGTACCCCGGCTGCTGTCCCTCGTTCCAGTCGCCGTACCGCGGCGCCTGCGGGTGGTGCTGCGGCTGGCCGCCGTAGGGGGACTGCGAACCCTCCTGGGCCTGCTGTCCTCCCCATCCGCCGTCCCCGTGCAACGGGTCCTCCGGATTCCACGGTTCGGAGCCTTGGCCCCGGCCATACTCAGTCATCGATCCCCTAGAGCCGCGAGGCCGACGGTCCCGCGGCTCGTGGGCCGGATTCCGCTCCGCCTCTTGCTGTGCCCCGGCTGTTCGAACACCGGCGCATCGCGCGGAACGTTACCGTATCGCGATCAGATGACCACTTCGACGCCCTCACCGGGTGGTTTGCCTGACACCCGTTCGGATTCCAGGGCCTGCTGCAGGATGATGACGGCCGCCGCCTGGTCGATGACCGAACGGCCCTTCTTGGACTTCACGCCCGAGGCGCGCAGTCCCTGGCTGGCCGTGACGGTCGTCATCCGTTCGTCCACCAGGCGCACCGGCACCGGCTGGATGCCCGTGGCCAGTTCCCGGGCGAAGGCGCGGACCTTGACCGCGGCCGGGCCCTCACCCCCCTTGAGGGAGCGAGGAAGGCCGACGACGACCTCGATCGGGTCGTACTCCTCCACCAGTTGACGAAGGCGGCGGTGGGCGGCGGGGAGGTCCCGGCCGGGGACGGTCTCCACCGGGGTGGCGAGGATCCCGTCGGGGTCGCACGAGGCGACCCCGATCCGGGCGTCCCCGACGTCGATCGCGAGCCGACGTCCTCTGCGCATCTGCTTCGACCGTTCCCTACTTGGCGGTCTCGGCGACGAGCCGCTCGACGGCCTCGACGGCCTCGCCGACGGCGGCCGGGTTCTGGCCGCCGCCCTGGGCCACGTCCGGCTTGCCGCCACCGCCGCCGCCGAGGGTCTTGGCGGCGGCGCGGACCAGGTCACCGGCCTTCAGACCGCGGTCGCGGGCGGCGTCGTTGGTGGCGATGACCGTCAGCGGCTTACCGTTGTTGACGGTGAACAGCGCCACCACGGCGGCCCGTCCGCCCTGGATCCGGCCGCGCACGTCCAGGACCAGCTTGCGCAGGTCGTCGGGCGTGGTGCCGTCCGGGACCCGCCCGGTGACCACGGCGACGCCGCGGATGTCCCGGGCGGACTCGGCGAGGCCGGCGGCGGCCTGGAGGACCTTCTCGGCGCGGAACCGCTCGATCTCCTTCTCGGCGTCCTTCAGCTTGCCGAGCATCGAGGAGACCTTCTCCGGCAGCTCCTCCGGGCGGCCCTTGAGCAGCTCGGTCAGCTGGTTGACGACCGTGTGCTCACGGGCGAGGAAGTGGTAGGCGTCCACGCCGACCAGGGCCTCGATGCGGCGCACACCGGAGCCGATGGAGGACTCGCCGAGCAGCTTCACCAGGCCCAGCTGGGCGGTGTTGTGCACGTGCGTGCCGCCGCACAGCTCCTTGGAGAAGTCGCCGATGGTCACGACGCGGACCCGCTCGCCGTACTTCTCGCCGAACTCGGCGATGGCGCCCTGCTTCTTGGCCTCGTCGATGCCCATGACCTCGGCGTGCACGTCCAGGTCGCGGGCGAGCACCTCGTTGATCTTCTGCTCGACGTCGGTCATCACGGCCGTCGGCACGGCGGACGGGGAGCCGAAGTCGAAGCGGAAGCGGCCGGGCTGGTTCTCCGAACCGGCCTGGGCGGCCGTCGGGCCGAGGGCGTCCCGCAGGGCCTGGTGGGTGAGGTGGGTGGCCGAGTGGGCGCGGGCGATGGCGTGGCGGCGGCGGGCGTCGATGGCGGCGTGGGCCTTGGCGCCGACGGTGACCTCGCCGACCTGGACGACGCCCTTGTGGACGTACACGCCCGGGACCGGCTTCTGGCAGTCGCGGACCTCGATGACGGCGCCGGTGTCCACCTTGATGCGGCCGGTGTCGCCGATCTGGCCGCCGCCCTCGGCGTAGAACGGGGTGCGGTCCAGGACGATCTCGACCTCGTCGCCCTCGGTGGCGGCCGGGGAGGAGACGCCGTCGACCAGGATGCCGACGACCGTGGACTCGGCCTCGGTGTCGGTGTAGCCGATGAAGTCGGTGGCGCCGGCGCTGTCGGCGATCTCGCGGTAGGCGCCCAGGTCGGCGTGGCCGGTCTTCTTGGCCTGGGCGTCGGCCTTGGCGCGCTCCCGCTGCTCCTTCATCAGGCGGCGGAAGCCGTCCTCGTCCACGGCGAGGCCCTGCTCGGCGGCCATCTCCAGGGTGAGGTCGATCGGGAAGCCCCAGGTGTCGTGGAGCAGGAACGCCTTGTCGCCGGAGAGGACGGTGCCGCCGGCGGCCTTGGTCTCGGTGACGGCGGTGTCGAGGATGTTGGTGCCGGCCTTCAGCGTCTTGAGGAAGGCGGCCTCCTCGGCGAGGGCGACCTTCTCGATGCGCTCGCGGTCGGTGACCAGCTCCGGGTACTGCCGGCCCATCATGCCGATCACGGTCTCGACCAGGTCCTTGACGACCGGACCGGTGGCGCCGAGCAGCCGCATGTTGCGGATGGCGCGGCGCATGATGCGGCGCAGGACGTAGCCGCGGCCCTCGTTGCCCGGGGTGACGCCGTCGCCGATGAGCATGGTGGCGGTGCGCATGTGGTCGGTGACCACGCGCAGGGACACGTCCGAGTCGTGGGCGTCGCCGTAGCGGACGCCGGTCAGCTCGGTGGCCTTGTCGATGACGGCCATGGAGGTGTCGATCTCGTACATGTTCTGCACGCCCTGCAGAATCATGGCGAGCCGCTCCAGGCCGAGGCCCGTGTCGATGTTCTTGCTCGGCAGGTCCCCGAGGATCTCGAAGTTGTCCTTGCCGATGCCCTCGCCCCGCTCGAACTGCATGAAGACGAGGTTCCAGATCTCCACGTACCGCTCGTCGTTGACGGCGGGGCCGCCCTCGGCACCGAACTCGGGGCCGCGGTCGTAGTTGATCTCGGAGCAGGGGCCGCACGGGCCGGGTACGCCCATGGACCAGAAGTTGTCCTTCATGCCCAGGCGCTGGATGCGCTCCTTGGGCACGCCGACGACCTCGTGCCAGATCTGCTCCGCCTCGTCGTCGTCCTGGTAGACGGTGATCCACAGGCGCTCGGGGTCGAGGCCGTAACCGCCCTTGTCCTGGGGCGAGGTGAGCAGCTCCCAGGCGAGCTTGATGGCGCCTTCCTTGAAGTAGTCGCCGAAGGAGAAGTTGCCGCACATCTGGAAGAACGTGCCGTGCCGCGTGGTCTTGCCGACCTCTTCGATGTCGGGCGTGCGCACGCACTTCTGCACGCTGGTGGCGCGCGGGAACGGCGGCTTGACCTCACCCAGGAAGTAGGGCTTGAAGGGCACCATGCCGGCGGGGACGAGGAGCAGAGTCGGGTCGTCCGCGATGAGCGACGCCGAAGGGACGACGGTGTGCCCGCGCTCCTCGAAGAAGCTCAGCCAGCGGCGGCGAATCTCGGCCGACTCCATCAGTGGTCCTCATTCCGGTTGTACGAGTGCATCGGGGCTTCGATGTACTTCGGTGTGCTGCTGTTGTCGTTCTCGATGGCGGTGTACCGCCGGGGCGCGGGGAGTTCCGGGTCCTCGTGGATGCCGAGGGCCTCCTCCAGCTCGGTCTCCCGCCGGGCCATGTTGTCGCGGACGTCGAACGCGAAGCCGACCGCGCGGTCCTTCAGGCGCTGACCGGTCTCCAGGGCCTTGTTCGCCGCGGTGGCGGCCAGGCTCTCCGGGGTCAGCTGCCTGATCTTGCGGTTGACCTTGGTGGTGACCCACACGCCGGCGGCGGCACCGGTGGTGAACCAGAACGTACGGCGGAACATCGCTCGGTCTCAGTCCTTACTTCCGCTTGCGTCGTGCGGCGGGGACCGTCCGGCCCACGATCACGGTACGCCGGGGGGACTTCGCAGGCACGTCCTCCCCCTTGCGGCCGCCGAGCGCCCGGCGGACGCCGTAGCCGAAGGCCGCGACCTTGACCAGCGGGCCGCCGAAGGTGGAGGCGACGGTGGTCGACAGCGCGGAGGCGTTGGAGGTGACCTCCTGGACGTCGGAGGCGATCGCGTCGACCCGGTCGATCTGGGTCTGCGCGGAGCGCACCGCCTGGGAGGCGTCGGCGAGCAGCGGGACGGCCTGGTCGGTCACGTCCGCGACGAGCTTGGTGGTCGCCTTGAGCGTCTGGGCCAGCCTCGCCAGCGCGACCGCGAGGAAGGAGACCAGGATCGCCCAGAAGACGGCCACCAGGATCCCGGCCACCTCTGTACCGGACACTGTGCGCACCCGCTCCCTGAAACGTGCCTGAGCATCGGAAAAGTCGTGCCCCGAGCCTATCGCGCCGGGGCCGCGGCTCCGTACCGGATTCCTCGGCGGCGCGGACGCGGTGGTGCCGAGTGATTGTACGCAGTGAACACGTTTCAGTACGCTCCGTGTCCCATGCGAGATCCTCACGGTCCCGGCCCCTTCACGGGCGTCGCCCCACCCCTCGAACTCACCGCTTTCGTCGGGCGCTCGGCGGAGCTGGCCGAGCTGGCGGCGGCCCTCGGCCGGGCCCGGCTGGTGACGGTGACCGGGGCGGGCGGGGTGGGCAAGTCCCGGCTGGCGGCGCGGGCGGCGGCGCGGTGGGCGGCCGGCGGTCCGGCGGGGGCCGCGGGCTGGGGCCGGGTGGAGCTGGCCGAGGTGCGCGATCCGCAGTTCGTGGAGTACGCGGTCGTGGAGGCGCTGGGGCTGACCGACCACACCACCCGGCTGCCCCGCGAGACGCTGCTGGAGCAGCTGGCGGGGCGGCGGATGCTGCTGGTGCTGGACGGGTTCGAGCATCTGGCGGCGTCCTGTGCCGTCCTGGTGGCCCGGCTGCTGCGCGGGCTGCCGGAGCTGCGGGTGCTGGCGGTGGGCCGGCGTCCGCTGGAACTCGCGGGCGAGCTGCTGTTCCCGCTGGCGCCGCTCGGCCCTGATGAGGCGGTGGAACTGTTCGCCGACCGGGCCCGGGCGCACGGGGTGCCGGTGGCCGACGGCCCCGAGGTACGGGAGCTGTGCCGCCGGCTGGAGGGGATCCCGCTGGCGCTGGAGTTGGCGGCCGGGCGGCTGCGCGCGCTGTCCCCGGCGCAGCTGCTGCACCGCCTCGGCGACCGGTTCCGGGTGCTGACCGGCGGGAGCCGGGACGCCCTGCCCCGCCACCGGGCGCTGCGCACGGCGATCGGCTGGAGCCACGAGCTGTGCACGCCGGCCGAGCGGATGCTGTGGGCGCGGCTGTCGGTGTTCGCGGGCACCTTCGACCTGGAGGCGGCCGAGTACGTGTGCGGTGGTGCGGGGCTGCCCGCCGAGGACGTGCTGGACCTGCTGTCGGAGCTGCTGGCCCAGTCGGTCGTCGCCCGCGAGGAAGGTCCGGCGGGCCCGCGCTACCGGATGCTGGACACCGTGCGGGCCTACGGCGCCGGGTGGCTGGCGGCGGCCGGGGACGCGGACCGGATGCGCAGACGGCACCGGGACTGGTACCTGGGCCTGGCGGCCTGGTGCGAGCTGGAGTGGTTCACGCCCCGGCAGCGGGAGGTGGCCGCGCGGGCGGACGCCGAGCTGCCGAATCTGCGGGCCGCGCTGGAGCTGTGCCTGAGCGAGCCGGGCGAGGCGCATCTCGGCCAGCAGCTGGCGGGGTCGCTGTGGTTCTGCTGGGTGGGCTGCGGGCGGCTGGCGGAGGGGCGGCGCTGGCTGGAGCGCGGCGTGGAGCTGGAGTCGGGGTACGAGAAGGCCCGGCTGAAGGCGCTGTGGGTGCTGGGCTACGTGGCGGTCCTCCAAGGCGACACCGGGCCGGCGCTGCGGACGCTGCGGACGTGCCGGGAGCGGGCGGAGCGGGCGGCCGATCCGGCGGCGGTGGCCTATGCCGAGCACCGCATGGGCTGCCTGGCCCTGGTCACCGACGACATGGCCGGTGCGGAAACGCTGCTGCGCTCGGCGCTGGAGCGTTACCGGGCGATCGGCGAGCTGAACAGCAACGTCCTGATGGGCCGGGTGGAGCTGGCGATGGCCCGGGCGTTCCGGGGGGACCTGCCGGACGCGGTGCGCCTGTGCGAGGAGGTGCGCCGGCTGTGCGAGGACCACGGGGAGCGGTGGGCGCGTTCCTACGCGCTGTACGTGCTGGCGTACGCGGCCTGGGCCGACGGGGACCCGGCGGGCGCGCGGGAGCTGCTGGCCGACGCGCTGGCCGACGCGCACGCCTTCCGCGATCTGCTGGGCTCGGTGCTCGTCATCGAGCTGCTGGCGCTGGTGACGGTGGCGCAGGGCGATCCGGTGGAGGCGGCGGTGCTCCAGGGCGCCGCCGGACGGCTGTGGCCCTCGGTCGGGCTGCCGCTGTTCGGGTCCGCCCACTACAACGCGCCGCACGAGCGGTGCGAGGCCGCCGCGCGGCGGGCGCTCGGCGACGCGCGGTACGCCGAGTGCGTGCGGGAGGGGGCCGGGCTGGACCCGGAGGCGGCGGTGGCCCGGGCGCTGCGGCGCCGGGAGCCGGGGACGCTGGGCGCCCTGCCGGCACCGCGCGGCCCGGCCCCGGACGGCGGCCCCGGACAGCGCGAACCCGCCGCCTCGCCCACCCGGAAGGGCGGGGAGACGGCGGGCTGAGGCTTACGCCGTGACCGGGGTCAGCGGGCGTAGTACTCGACGACGAGCTGCTCGTCGCAGATCACCGGGATCTCCTTGCGGTTCGGCTCGCGGTCCAGGCGGAACGCCAGGGCCTTGAGGTTCACCTGGAGGTAGCGCGGGGTCTCGCCGTCGGGGGCGAAGCCGCCCTCGCGGGCGATCTGGAACAGCGTCTTGTCCTTGGAGCGGTCGCGGACCTGCACGACGTCGTCCGGACGGACACGGAAGGACGGCTTGTCGACCTTCTGGCCGTTGACCTGGATGTGGCCGTGGACGACCATCTGGCGGGCCTGGTAGATCGTGCGGGCGATGCCCGAACGCAGGACCAGCGCGTCGAGACGGCGCTCCAGCTCGATGATCAGGGCCTCACCGGTCTTGCCCTGGACCTTGGAGGCACGCTCGTAGGCGCGCACGAGCTGGCGCTCGGACACGTCGTACTGCGCGCGCAGACGCTGCTTCTCCAGCAGACGGACCTTGTAGTCCGAGTTCTGCTTGCGGCCGCGGCCGTGCTCACCCGGCGGGTAGGGGCGGGCCTCGAAGTACTTGACGGCCTTCGGGGTCAGCGCGATGCCGAGGGCACGCGACTTCTTGACCTTGGGGCGGGACTGGTTCGCCACTGTCTCAATCTCTTTCGTAGTTTTCGGCTTGTCAGGGTTAGGGAGGTCGCATCCGCAGCCGGGGAGAACCCGTCGGGTCCGCGTGGGACCTGCCGGGCAGCCGCTTCCCTGGTCTGGGCACATACGTGCAGCACGCGAGTGGCCCACCGACCGTCCCGGGACTGCACGGGGGGTGGTGGGCTGCCCGCGACACCGTTCGACGGTGCGCGACGCTCCTGGAGCCGGTCCGCCGGGGACCGGGCTCCGGCCGGGTGTCCCGCTCTGACGGCACGGGACTCGGCGCTTCGCAGCAGTCTACAGGCTGCTCAGGATCGCTTGCGACCGAGGTGTCTGCGGGTCCACTCGACGGCGTCCGCGTACCGGGCCTCGGCGCCGTGCCGGCCCGGGGTGTAGTACTCGCGGTCCTTCAGGGCGTCGGGGGCGTACTGCTGCTCGGCGATGCCCTCGGGCAGGTCGTGCGGGTACACGTACCCCTGGGCGTGGCCGAGCTTGGCCGCGCCCTTGTAGTGCCCGTCGCGCAGGTGCGGGGGGACCGGGCCGGCCAGGCCCTTGCGCACGTCGTCCAGGGCGGCGCCGATCGCGGTGGTCGCGGAGTTGGACTTGGGCGCGAGGGCCAGGGCGATGGTGGCGTGGCTGAGGGTGAGGGCGGCCTCCGGGAAGCCGATCATGGCGACGGCCTGGGCGGCGCTGACCGCGATCGGCAGCGCGTGGGGGTCGGCGAGACCGATGTCCTCGCTGGCGGAGATCATCAGGCGGCGGGCGATGAACCGGGGGTCCTCGCCGGCCTCGATCATGCGGGCGAGGTAGTGCAGGGCCGCGTCGACGTCGGAGCCGCGGATGGACTTGATGAGGGCGCTGGCGACGTCGTAGTGCTGGTCGCCGTCGCGGTCGTACTTCACCGCGGCGCGGTCGACGGTCTGCTCCAGCGTCCGCAGGCCGATCTCGCTCTCGCCCTGGTCCAGGGCGGCGCCGGCGGCGGCCTCCAGGGCCGTCAGGGCGCGCCGGGCGTCGCCGCCGGCGATGCGCAGCAGGTGCTCCTCGGTCTCCTCGGGGAGCGTGACGGCGTTCTTCAGGCCGCGTTCGTCGGTGAGGGCGCGTCGCAGCAGGCCGCGGAGGTCGTCGTCGGTGAGGGGTTCGAGGGTGAGCAGGAGGGAGCGGGAGAGCAGCGGGGAGATCACCGAGAAGTACGGGTTCTCCGTGGTGGCCGCGATCAGGGTGACCCAGCGGTTCTCCACGGCCGGGAGCAGGGAGTCCTGCTGGGCCTTGCTGAAGCGGTGGATCTCGTCCAAGAAGAGGACGGTCTCCTTGCCGTAGCCCCCCGTGGCGCGGCGGGCGCCGTCGATGACCGCGCGGACCTCCTTGACGCCGGCGGTGATCGCGGACAGCTCCACGAACCGCTTGTCGGTCGCCTTGGACACCACGTACGCCAGGGTGGTCTTGCCGGTGCCGGGCGGGCCCCAGAGGATCACCGAGGACGGTCCGGCGGGCCCGCCGGAGCCCTCGCCGACCAGGCGGCGCAGGGGTGAGCCGGGCGCCAGGAGATGCCGCTGGCCCACGACCTCGTCGAGGGAGCGCGGGCGCATGCGCACCGCCAGCGGGCTGCCCGCCGGGTCCTTCTCCTGGCGTTCTTCTGCTGCGGCGGTGAACAGGTCGGGTTCCACGCTGAAACCCTAGAACACCGCACTGACAATCCCGTCGGGGCGGTCAGCCGGTCCAGAACTCCCACCAGCGGGTCAGCACCAGCATGCCGATGATGCCGATGTGCGCGACCGGCAGGACCCAGGTGAACTCGCCGAAGAAGGACCTCAGCCAGCGCGGGGCCGGCAGGAAGGCGTTGCGGACGTTGAACGAGGTGACGTACCAGAACATGGTGATCGTGGCGACCCAGGCCAGCGAGCACCACAGGCACAGCGCGTTGATCCGGTACAGGGACTGGAACTGCAGCCAGGTGCAGAAGCCCACGCCGAACAGCGTGCCGAAGTTGAACGTCAGCCAGTACCAGCGCGGGAACCGGGCGCGGCCCAGCAGGCTCACGCCGACGCAGACGACGATGCCGTAGGCGACCAGCCCGAGCATCGGGTTCGGGAAGCCGAACGCGGCGGCCTGCTTGCTCTCCATGACGCTGCCGCAGGAGACCACCGGGTTGAGGCTGCAGCCGGGGGTGAAGGTCTTGCCCGCGACCTTGGCCTCGAGGATCTTGAACTTGTCGATCGTGATGACCCACGAGGCCAGCAGCCCGGCCGCGCCGGTGATCACCAGCAGGATGGCGAGGGCGCGGCTGCCGCCGGCCGCGCGCGGGGCGTCGGCGGCGCGCTCCGGACCGGGCTTTGCGGAGACGTCGTTCACTGTCGTCTTGCTCATCACGCCGATTCCGTCACTCGAGGGTCGGACCTTCTTCGGGCACGGGTCATTGTGCCGCACGCGCCTGTGTCCGCACCGTTCGATGCGCATAAGGATGTGCGTACGACCGGTGCCCCCCGCCCGGTACGGCCGGCCTGCCGCGTCCCGCCGCGGCAAGGGCGCCGGACGCCCCTCGGAGGAGCGTCCGGCGCCCACGCGCGCGTGCGGCTAGCCGAGCCGCGACTCCAGTTCCGCCACGATCTCGTTGACGCCGATCGCGGTCTGCTCGCCGGACTCCATGTCCTTGAGCTGGACGAGGCCCTCGGCGAGGTCGCGCTCGCCGGCGACGACCGCGTAGCGGGCGCCGGAGCGGTTGGCGTTCTTCATCGCGCCCTTCAGCCCCTTGCCGCCGTAGGCGAAGTCGGCCGCGATGCCCACCTTGCGCAACTCGGTGACCTTGGCGAACAGCACCCGGCGGGCCTCCTCGCCGAGCGGGACGGCGTACACGGACGTCGAGGACGGCAGGTCCAGGGCGACGCCCTCGGCCTGGAGCGCGAGGACCGTGCGGTCCACGCCCAGGGCCCAGCCGACGGACGGCAGCGCGGGGCCGCCGATCATCTCCGACAGGCCGTCGTAGCGGCCGCCGCCGCCCACCGCGGACTGCGAGCCCAGGCCGTCGTGCACGAACTCGAAGGTGGTGCGGGTGTAGTAGTCCAGGCCGCGGACCAGCCTGGGGTCGTCCTCGAAGGAGACGCCCGCGGCGGTGATCAGCTGCCGGACCTCCTCGTGGTACGCCTTGCACGCGTCGCACAGGTAGTCCCGCAGCAGCGGGGCGCCGGTGAGCTGCTTCTGCACCGACTCGCGCTTGTCGTCCAGGACCCGCAGCGGGTTGATGTCGATGCGGCGGCGGGTGTCCTCGTCCAGGTCCAGGCCGCGCAGGAAGTCCTGGAGCGCGGTCCGGTACACCGGGCGGCACTCCTTGTCGCCCAGGCTGTTGAGCAGGATGCGGAAGTTCCTGAGGCCCAGCGAGCGGTACGCCTGGTCGGCCAGGATGATCAGCTCGGCGTCCAGCGCCGGGTCCTCCGCGCCGATCGCCTCGGCGCCCACCTGGGAGAAGTGGCGGTAACGGCCCTTCTGGGGACGCTCGTAGCGGTAGTACGAGCCGGAGTACCAGAGCTTGACCGGGAGGTTGCCCGTCTTGTGCAGGTTGGCCTCCAGGGCCGCCCGCAGCACGGACGCGGTGCCCTCGGGGCGCAGGGCGAGCCGGTCGCCGCCCTTGGTCTCGAAGGCGTACATCTCCTTGGTCACGATGTCGGTGGACTCGCCGACCCCGCGCGCGAACAGCTCGACGTTCTCGAAGCCGGGGGTCTCGATGTAGCCGTAGCCGGAGTTGCGCAGCGGGGCGGCGATGGCCTCGCGGACCGCCAGGTACGCGGCCGAGTCCGGCGGGATCAGGTCGTAGGTGCCCTTGGGGGCCTGAAAAGTGCTCACGAAAGGTCTCTCGTCACATTCCTCGTCGGGGAGCGTCCACGCTTCCCGGACCGGCGGCCACCTGCCGCAGATAGGGGTTGGCGGCGCGTTCCCGGCCGATGGTCGTCTGGGGGCCGTGGCCGGACAGCACCACGGTGGAGTCGTCGAGCGGCAGGCACACCCGGGCCAGCGACTCGAGCATGTCCGCCATGGATCCGCCCGGCAGGTCGGTGCGTCCGATGGAGCCGGCGAACAGCAGATCCCCGGAGAAGAACACCGACGGGATGTCGGCGGCCTCGGGCATCCGGAAGGTCACCGACCCCTTGGTATGGCCCGGCGCGTGCGCGACGGAGAGCGTGAGGCCGGCCAGCTCCAGCGTCGTGCCGTCCGCCAGCTCCCTGACGTCGTCCGGCTCCCCCACGGTCAGCTCGCCCATCAGCGGCATGCCGATGGACCGGCCGAGCGCCTTCTCCGGGTCGCTCATCATGTACCGGTCCTCGGGGTGGATCCAGGCCGGTACCTCGTGCGCGCCGCAGACGGGGACGACCGAGGCCACGTGGTCGATGTGGCCGTGGGTGAGGACGACGGCGACGGGCTTGAGCCGATGCTTGCGCAGTGCTTCCGCGACGCCTTCGGCGGCCTGATGGCCGGGGTCGATGATCACGCACTCCTCACCGGCGGCGGGGGCGACGAGGTAACAGTTCGTCCCCCAGGCCCCGGCGGGGAACCCGGCAATGAGCACGATCGTCCTTCGTTGTGTGTGTTACAGGCGGCTTTCGCTGCTCCCAGAGCCTACCGGCGCTGCCTTTTCCTCAGCGAACCCATATACGGTACGGGGCTACACGCAGCGGTCGGAGCACGAGGACGCACGCGTACCGCCCGACACACGACACGCATGAGGAGAAACCCGGTGGTCAGCCAGGAGCAGCGGCGGCGTCAGCTCGCCCGGGAGAAGTTCTTGCGGCAGCAGCAGCGGCGCACCGAGGCGCGGCGCAAGGCCCGCCTGCGCAACTCCGTGATCGCGTCGGTACTGGGCGTGGTCGTCATCGGCAGTGTCGCCCTGTACACGACCGGGGTGCTGAAGGACGACGACGGCAAGAAGACGAACGCGAGCGCGGAGGTCACCCCGAGCGCCTCGCCGGCCAGCAAGGCACCGGACCCCTGCGAGAAGCCGGCGGCCGGCTCGGTGAAGAAGCTGAGCTGGAAGAAGGAGCCGGCGATGAGCATCGACACGTCGGCGAAGTACACCCTGAAGCTGTCGACGACGTGCGGGGACATCGGCGTCGCGCTGAAGACGTCGGCGGCGCCGCACACGGTGAACTCGTTCGACTTCCTGGCGGGCAAGGGGTACTTCGACCACACCAAGTGCCACCGGCTGACCAGCCAGGGCATCTACGTCCTGCAGTGCGGCGACCCGCAGGGCACCGGCGCGGGCGGCCCGGGCTACACGCTCCCGGACGAGAACCTCAAGGACAAGAGCCTGAAGAACAACACCTACCCGGCGGGCACGGTGGCCATGGCCAACACCGGGCAGGCGCACACCGGCGGCAGCCAGTTCTTCCTCGTCTACAAGGACAGCCAGCTGCCGCCCAGCTACACCCCGTTCGGCACGGTCGACGCGGCCGGCATGAAGGTGCTGAACAAGATCGCGGCGGCCGGTGAGAACACGGGCGCCGGCGACGGCGCGCCGAACGCGACGGTCGTGATCGACAAGGCCGCGGTCGTCAAGTCCTGACGCCCGCGCCCGGACCCCGCCGGCCCCCTTCCGCTGCCCGGACCCGAAGGTCAACAGGGCGGGCAGCGGAATTTCGGTCGTGCTGGATGCGGACAGGCCACCCGCTGGTCGCCTATGTTGGCCGTGACGAAACTGTGGACGATGCCCGGGGGTGCTGAGGCCCCCCGCAGGCATCATGTGGAGGAGGCGCTGTGAGCAGCGACCCGTGGGGCCGCGTCGACGAGACGGGGACCGTGTACGTGCGTACGGCCGACGGCGAGAAGGTCGTCGGTTCCTGGCAGGCCGGCTCCCCCGACGAGGCGCTGGCCTACTTCGAGCGCAAGTACGAGGGCCTGGTGGTCGAGATCGGCCTCCTCGAAAAGCGGGTGCGGACCACCGACCTGTCGGCGAAGGACGCCCAGGCCGCCATCGGCCACCTGCGCGAGCAGGTGGACGCGCACCACGCGGTCGGCGACCTGGACGCGCTGCGGAAGCGGCTGGACAAGCTCGTGGCGACCGTCGAGGCACGCCGCGAGGAGCGCAAGGCACAGCGGGCCCGGCAGTCCGACGAGGCCCGCAAGGCCAAGGAGGACCTGGTCGCCGAGGCCGAGCAGCTCGCGCAGTCCGACCAGTGGCGGTCCGCCGGGGAGCGGCTGCGGTCGCTGGTGGACACCTGGAAGGGGCTGCCGCGGCTGGACCGCAAGTCCGACGACGAGCTGTGGCACCGCTTCTCGCACGCCCGGTCGGCGTTCTCCAAGCGCCGCAAGGCGCACTTCGCGCAGCTGGACGCGCAGCGCGAGGAGGCCCGCCGGGTCAAGGAGCGGCTGGTCGCCGAGGCGGAGGCGCTGTCCGGCTCGACGGACTGGGGTCCGACGGCCGCCCGGTACCGGGAGCTGATGGCGGACTGGAAGGCCGCGGGCCGCGCCCAGCGCGAGCACGAGGACGAGCTCTGGAACCGCTTCCGCGGCGCCCAGGACGTGTTCTTCGCCGCCCGCAGCTCGGTGTTCGCCGAGCGGGACGCCGAGCAGTCGGAGAACCTGAAGCTGAAGGAGGAGCTGGCCGAGGAGGCCGAGAAGCTCCTGCCGATCGCCGACCTGAAGGCCGCGCGGGCCGCCTTCCGCTCGATCAACGAGCGCTGGGAGGCCATCGGTCACGTCCCGCGCGACGCCCGGCCCAAGGTCGAGGGCCGGATGCACGCCGTCGAGCGGGCGCTCCAGGAGGCCGAGGAGGCCGAGTGGCGCCGGACCAACCCGGAGGCACGCGCGCGTGCCGAGGGTCTGACCGGTCAGCTCCAGGCCGCCGTGGACAAGCTGCGGGCGCAGATCGACCAGGCGCGTGCCCAGGGCAACAACGCCAAGGCCGACAAGCTGGAGAGGGAGCTGGAGGGCCGCCAGGCGCTGCTGGACCAGGCTCTCAAGGGCCTGCACGAGTTCGGCGGCTGAATCCCTCGCCGCCCCGCTGAAAGGGCCCCGTACGCGCGTACGGGGCCCTTCTCGCCGTCCGGCGCCCGGACCGGGGCGGCGTGCGGCTACGAGCGGCTGCGGCCCGAGGTCACGCGGTACACGTCGTAGACGCCCTCCACGCCCCGGACGGCCTTCAGGACGTGGCCCAGGTGCTTGGGGTCGCCCATCTCGAAGGTGAACCGGGAGGTGGCCACCCGGTCCCGGGAGGTCTGCACGGCCGCCGACAGGATGTTGACGTGCTGGTCGGACAGGACCCGGGTGACGTCCGACAGCAGCCGGGAGCGGTCCAGAGCCTCCACCTGTATGGCGACCAGGAAGACCGAGGACTGGGTCGGCGCCCACTCGACGTCGAGGATGCGCTCCGGCTCCCGGGACAGCGAGTCGACGTTGACGCAGTCGCTGCGGTGCACCGATACGCCGCTGCCGCGGGTGACGAAGCCGATGATCGGGTCGCCCGGCACCGGCGTACAGCAGCGGGCCAGCTTGA
This sequence comes from Streptomyces sp. NPDC029296, assembly GCF_055569255.1. Taxonomy (NCBI): domain Bacteria; kingdom Bacillati; phylum Actinomycetota; class Actinomycetes; order Kitasatosporales; family Streptomycetaceae; genus Streptomyces; species Streptomyces sp. NPDC029296. The sequence goes on along the minus strand of NZ_JBVHXT010000015.1, from coordinate 151,099 downwards.
CCCACACGTCCTCGACGCCCTTGACGACGACGCCCGGGTCGGCGCTGGAGCGCCGCTTGCGTCCGCGCCCGCGGGACGGCGGGACCGACTCGTCGATCTCCTCGGTGGCGGCCTCCTCGCCGCCGAGGGCCTGGACGAGCTTCTGCACGATGTTCTGCGCGGAGACGTGGCCCTCGCCGATCGCCGCGTACAGCGCGGAGATGTCCGAGTAGCGCATCTCGTGCGCGAGCGTGACCAGCGAGTCGCCGGTGAGGATGCGCTGGATCGGCAGGTTCTGCTTGCGCATGGCCCGCACGATGGCGTCCTTGCCCTGCTCGATCGCCTCGTCGCGGCGCTCCTTGGAGAACCAGGCGCGGATCTTGTTGCGCGCCCGCGGCGACTTGACGAAGCCGAGCCAGTCCCGGGACGGTCCGGCGCCGGCCGCCTTCGAGGTGAAGACCTCGACCAGGTCGCCGTTGTCCAGGGTGGACTCCAGCGGCACGAGACGCCCGTTGACCCGCGCCCCTATGGTGCGGTGGCCGACCTCGGTGTGCACGGCGTAGGCGAAGTCCACCGGGGTGGCGCCGGCCGGCAGCGCGATGACATCGCCCTTGGGGGTGAAGACGAAGACCTCGTTGCGGGACAGGTCGAAGCGCAGGGACTCCAGGAACTCGCCGGGGTCCTCGGTCTCCTTCTGCCAGTCCAGCAGCTGCCGCAGCCACGCCATGTCGTTGATGGCGTCCTTGTCCTTCGCCGACGTCTTCGGCGCGTCGGTGCGGACCTTGGAGGCGCCGGCGACGGCCTCCTGCTTGTACTTCCAGTGCGCGGCGATGCCGTACTCGGCGCGGCGGTGCATGTCGAACGTGCGGATCTGGAGTTCGACCGGCTTGCCGTTGGGGCCGATGACCGTCGTGTGCAGCGACTGGTACATGTTGAACTTGGGCATCGCGATGTAGTCCTTGAACCGGCCGGGGACCGGATTCCATCGCGCGTGCACCGTGCCGAGGGCGGCGTAGCAGTCGCGGACCGTGTCGACGAGGACGCGGATGCCCACCAGGTCGTAGATCTCGGCGAAGTCGCGGCCCCGCACGATCATCTTCTGGTAGACGCTGTAGTAGTGCTTCGGGCGGCCGGTGACGGTGGCCTTGATCCGGGCGGCGCGCAGGTCGGACTGGACCTCGTCGGTCACTATGGCCAGGTACTCGTCACGCTTCGGCGCCCGCTCGGCCACCAGCCGTACGATCTCGTCGTACATCTTGGGGTAGAGGATCGCGAACGCGAGGTCCTCCAGCTCCCACTTGATGGTGTTCATGCCGAGGCGGTGGGCGAGCGGGGCGTAGATCTCCAGCGTCTCGCGCGCCTTCTTCTCCTGCTTCTCGCGCTTGAGGTAGCGCATGGTGCGCATGTTGTGCAGCCGGTCGGCGAGCTTGATGACCAGGACCCTCGGGTCCTTCGCCATGGCCACGACCATCTTGCGCACGGTCTCGGCCTGCGCGGCCTCGCCGAACTTGACCTTGTCGAGCTTGGTCACGCCGTCGACGAGCAGGGCGACGACGTCGCCGAAGTCGCGGCGCAGGTCGTCGAGGCCGTACTCGGTGTCCTCGACGGTGTCGTGCAGCAGCCCGGCCATCAGGGTGGCCGGGTCCATGCCCAGCTCGGCGAGGATGGTGGTGACGGCGAGCGGGTGCGTGATGTACGGGTCGCCGCTCTTGCGCTTCTGGCCGCGGTGCCAGCGCTCGGCGACCTGGTAGGCGCGCTCGATCTGGCGCAGCGTGGAGTTCTCGATCTTGGGGTCGTTGCTGCGCACTATCCGCAGCAGCGGCTCCAGGACCGGGTTGTAGGGGTTCGCGCGCTGCACACCGAGGCGGGCGAGGCGGGCCCGGACCCGGTTGGAGGAGCCGCTGCGGGTGGGCGGCGTGGCCGGCTGGCGCACCACCGGGGGCTGTGCCGGGCGCTCGGCCGGGGCCTGCTTGGGGCGCGCGGACTCGGCGCTCTTCTCCACCGGGGCGGAGTGGGCGTGCTCGACGGCCCCGCGGGTGTCGTTCTTCACCTGCGACGTGCTCGGCGCGGGCTTCGCCGCGGCGGCCGAGGCGGGCTCGGGCTTGGCGGCGGTCAGTGGCTGGGCCTCGTCTGGCAAGAGGGCTCCTCGTGCGCGATCCGGGTCCCCCGGTCAGGCTCCGGACACCCCATGGTAGCCATCCTGCGCCCGGTCATCGCCTTCAGGCGGCTGTGAGGACCGTGTACCCCTGCAACGCGGGAGGCTGCCGGAGGATTCCGGGCGGCCGGTCGCCAGGCGCCCGCGAGGTCGCCGACGGTGGGCGGGCGCACCGCGGCGGACCTGGGGAAACGCCCGCGCAAGGGGTGCGCGGCGCAGCACCGGCGCCCGGTGGGACGCGACACGGCCGCACCCGGCACCGCGTGCCGGGTGCGGCCGTGTCGCCGCGAGCGCGCTCAGACCTGGAGCAGTGCCTCCAGCGGGGCCCCGTCCAGCGCGGTCTCCAGCCGGGCCCGGCCGCCGAGGAAGCCCAGCTCCATCAGCACCGCGAGAGCGGACACCTCGGCGCCGGCGCGCTGGATCAGATGGATCGCCGCCTCCGCCGTACCGCCCGTGGCCAGGACGTCGTCCACGATCAGCACGCGGTCGCCGGCACTCAGGTCCTCGGCGTGCACCTCGATCTCCGCCGAGCCGTACTCCAGGTCGTAGGCCTGGCGCAGGGTGGCTCCGGGCAGCTTGCCCGCCTTGCGGACCGGGATGAAGCCCAGGCCGGCGCGGACGGCGACCGGGGCGCCGAGGATGAAGCCCCGGGCCTCCAGGCCGACGATCTTGGTCGCGCCGGTGTCGGTGGCGATCCGGGCCAGCGCGTCGGTGAGCGCGGTGAAGGCCGCCGGGTCGGCCAGCAGCGGGGTGATGTCCTTGAACATCACGCCTGGTTCCGGGTAGTCGGCCACATCGCGGATGCGGCTCAGCAGCAGTTCCTGGATGTCGGTCATCGGCGCTTCCCCGAGGTGCGGCCGCGGCCCCGGCCACGGGGCGCGGGCTGGTTGCGCGGGCCCACGACGGCGGGGGCACCGTCGTCGGCGGCGTCGTCGTCGGCGGCGCGGAACTCGGCGCGGTCCTCCTCCGTGGCGGCCTGGGCGCGCTTGGCCAGGACCCGCTTGGTGAGGGCCTTCATCGCCGGCTCGCGCTCCTTGAGGTCGGCGACGAGCGGGGTGGCGATGAAGATCGACGAGTAGGCACCGGCCGCGAGACCCACGAACAGCGACAGGGAGATGTCGTTGAGCGTGCCCGCGCCGAGGAAGCCGCCGCCGATGAAGAGCAGACCGGCGACCGGCAGCAGCGCGACGACCGTGGTGTTGATGGAGCGGACCAGGGTGCCGTTGATCGACCGGTTGGCGACCTCGCTGTAGGTGAACCGGGTCTGCTTGGTGAGGTCCTTCGTCTGCTCCTTGAGGCTGTCGAAGACGACGACCGTGTCGTAGAGCGAGTAACCGAGGATGGTCAGCAGACCGATGACCGTGCCGGGCGTGACCTCGAAGCCGACCAGGGCGTAGATACCGGTCGTGATGGTGATGTCGTGGATCAGCGCGACCAGCGCGGCGACGGCCATGCGCCACTCGAAGGCGATCGCCAGGTAGATCACCACGAGGACCATGAAGATCGCCAGGCCCTCCCAGGCCTTGTTGGCGATCTGCTCGCCCCAGCTCGGGCCGACCAGGTCGGCGGCCAGCTTCTCGGGGTCGAGCTTGAGGTCCTTGGCCAGCTCCTGCTTGATCCGGTCGGACTGGTCGGTGTCGATGCCGGCGATCTGGATGCGCAGGCTGCCGTTGCCCAGCTTCTGCACGATGGCCTGGTGGCCGGAGGCCTCGTTGGCGTACTCCTCCGCCTGGGCCACCGAGGCGCTCATCTTGGTGGGCGTCGTGAAGACGGCGCCGCCCTCGAACTCGATGCCCATGTTCAGGCCGCGCACCGCCAGGCCGACGATGGCCGTGATGGTGATCAGGATCGAGACGCCGTACCAGATCATCCGCTTGCCGACGAAGTCGTAGGCGATCTCGCCGCGGTGCAGTCGAGCGCCGATGTTGCCGAGTTTCGACATCGCTCACGCCTCCTTCGGGTCGACGGGACCGGCGGCGGGGCCGGCGGGACGGCGGGTACGGCGCAGCGGGGGCTTGGCGCCCAGGCTCTTCGGGTCGAGACCGGACCACTTGTGGCCGTCCGCGAAGAACGGGCGGCGGGCGAGGAGCGTCATCAGCGGCTTGGTGAAGAGGAAGACGACGACCACGTCGAGCAGGGTGGTCAGGCCCAGCGTGAAGGCGAAGCCCTGCACCTTGCCGACGGTGACGATGAACAGCACGGCGGCGGCCAGGAACGACACGAAGTCGGAGACCAGGATGGTGCGCCGGGCGCGCGGCCAGGCCCGCTCCACGGCGGGGCGCAGCGTGCGGCCCTCGCGGATCTCGTCCCTTATGCGCTCGAAGTACACGATGAAGGAGTCCGCGGTGATACCGATGGCGACGATGGCACCGCAGACGGCCGGCAGGTTCAGCGCGAAGCCGATGGCCGGGCCGAGCAGCGCCATGATCACGTAGGTGAGGATCGCGGAGACCACCAGCGAGGCCATGGCCACGAGGGACAGGCCGCGGTAGTACACCACCAGGTAGATCACGACCAGGGCGAGGCCGATGGCGCCCGCGAGCAGACCGGCGTGCAGCTGCTCGCCGCCGAGCGCGGCGGTGACGGTGGTGACGGACTGCTCCTGGAAGGACAGCGGCAGCGCGCCGTACGACAGCATGTTGGCGAGGCCCTGCGCCTCCTCCTGCTTGAAGCTGCCGGAGATCTCCGCCTGGCCGCCGGTGATGGACTGCCGCACGTACGGGCTGGAGACGACCTCGCCGTCCAGGACGATGCCGAACTCGTTCTGCGGCTGCGTCTTCTGGGCCAGCTCGCCGGTGATGTCGGCGAACTTCTTGGCCCCGCCGGAGGTGAAGGTCATCTGGACCTGCCAGCCGGAGGCGCCCTGGGTGTCGTAGACGGCCTGCGCCTTCTTCACCTCGGTGCCGTCCACGGCGGCGGGGCCGAGCAGGTACTTGTACCAGGCGCCGTCGATCTCGCCGCAGGCCACGGTGGGCTGGCCGGGCTTGATGTTCTTGCCGGCCTTGGCCCGGTCGGTGGGCTTGGAGCAGTCCAGCGCCGCGTACTGGGCCTGGAGCGCGGCGTCGGAGCCGCTGCCGGCCGGGGCCGACGGCGTGGCGGACGGCTTGGCGCTGCCGGAGGCGGAGCCGCTCGGCGAGGGGGTGGGGGCCTTCTTCAGGGCGTCGGTGACGGCGCGGCCCTGGGAGGTCGCCGAGGCCGAGGGGGAGGTGGAGCCGCCGGTCGAGGACGCCTTCTCCTTCGAGGAGGCGGACGCGGACGGGCTGCCGCCCGGCTTCGGGGAGGAGCTGCCGCCGGTCGACGCGCTCGGCGACGGGTTCTTCGCCGCGGGACCGCTGGGCTCGCTGGCCAGGACCGGCCGGAAGTACAGCTTGGCGGTGGTGCCTACCTGCTCCTGGGCCTCCTTGGAGTTGGTGCCCTTGGGGATGTTGACGATGATGTTGTCGTTCCCCTGGGTCTGCACCTCCGCCTCGGAGACGCCCAGGCCGTTGACCCGGCGGTTCATGATGTCGACCGCGGTGTCCATGTTGGCCTTGTTGATCGCGGACCCCTGGTCGGCCTTCGCCTTGAGCGTGATGCTCGTACCGCCGGCGAGGTCGATGCCGAGACGCGGGGTGGTGTGCCCGGAGGCGAACATCCCCCCGGCGAGCGCCACGATGGCGATCAGGATGAGGGCCAGCGAGCGCCCTGGCTTGCTCGGGGCGCTCGCGCTTCGGCCCCTCTTAGGTGCTGCCACCTTCTCGTACTCCCTCTCGGGCCGCCCCGCGCCCGGTCGGCGCGGTCGGCCATGACATGGTGTCGGGCTCCCGTGCGGAAACAGACGCGCCCGGGGTGCGCGGGGCGCCCATCATGCCGCCGCCGCGCGTCCCGGGGTGCGGCTACTTCGCGTCGGAGTCGCCGTCGGTCTTCTTCGGCTGGTCGTCCGCCCCGGCCTCGGCGGCGTCCTTCTTACCGAGGTCGATCTTGTCGTCCGAGGCGGCGGCAGCGTCGGCGGATCCGTCGGTCTCGTCGGTCTCGGTGAGGGAGGAGGCGTCGTCCGGGACGAGGCCGGTGTCGGACTTCAGATCGTGCTCGACGCCGTGGACGATGCGGTTGTACTCGTCGTCGGTGAGGACGGCGCCGATCGAGTTCTTGGCGAAGAGGAGGTCGACGCCCGGCCCGGCGTCGAGGAGGACCGTGTCCTCGTTGACCTCCTTGACCGTCGCGTACATCCCCCCGATCGTGCGGACTCCGGAGCCGGGCTGCATGTGGTTCCGCATGTCGGCGGCCTGCTGCTGCTTCTTCTTGGCCGAACGCGTCATCAGGAACATGGCCGCGATGAGCACGATGAACGGGAGAAGGGTATAGGCATTCACGGGACGGAATTTCCTTCGCGCGACCGCGCGGGTGAGCGGCCTGTTGGATGGGGGTGTGGTCGGCGCCGCCCGCAAGGGCGGCATCGGCGGAGTCTAAGCGAGTCCGCTCTCATGGAACAACGCTCAGCATGGCACCTGGGTTCCGGCCGGGCCATCGTCCTCGCCGCCCGGCCGCCGTCACGCCCCGAACAGGTCCTGTTGTCCGTTTCCCGCGGCCGGCGCCTGCGGCGGGGTCAGCCCGAGGTGCGCCCAGGCGGCGGGGGTGGCGACCCGGCCGCGCGGGGTACGGGCGAGCAGGCCCTCGCGCACCAGGAACGGCTCGGCGACCTCCTCCACGGTCTCCCGCTCCTCCCCCACCGCGACGGCGAGGGTGGACAGGCCCACCGGTCCGCCGCCGAACAGCTTCAGCAGGGCCTCAAGGACAGCGCGGTCCAGCCGGTCCAGGCCGCGCGCGTCGACCTCGTAGACGGCGAGCGCGGCGGCGGCGATCTCCCGGGTGATCAGCCCGTCGGCCTTGACCTGCGCGTAGTCGCGGACGCGGCGCAGCAGGCGGTTGGCGATACGGGGCGTGCCCCGGGAGCGGCCGGCGATCTCGGCGGCGCCGTCCGGCTCGATGCCCACGTCCAGCAGGCTCGCCGAGCGGTGCACCACGCGCTCCAGCTCCTGCGGGGAGTAGAACTCCATGTGCGCGGTGAAGCCGAAGCGGTCGCGCAGCGGCGGCGGCAGCAGGCCCGCGCGCGTGGTGGCGCCGACCAGGGTGAACGGCGGCAGCTCCAGCGGGATGGCGGTGGCGCCGGGGCCCTTGCCGACGATGACGTCGACGCGGAAGTCCTCCATCGCCATGTACAGCATCTCCTCGGCGGGCCGGGACATGCGGTGGATCTCGTCGAGGAAGAGCACCTCGCCCTCCTGGAGCGAGGACAGGATGGAGGCGAGGTCCCCGGCGTGCTGGATGGCGGGGCCGGAGGTGATCCGGATGGGGGCGCCCATCTCCGCCGCGATGATCATCGACAGGGTGGTCTTGCCGAGGCCGGGCGCCCCGGAGAGCAGCACGTGGTCGGCGGTGGCGCCGCGTGCGCGGGCGGCGCGCAGCACCAGGTCCAGCTGTTCGCGGACCTTGTGCTGGCCGATGAACTCGCCGAGGTCCTTGGGGCGCAGGGCGGCCTCGACGGCCTGGTCCTCCCGATCGGCCGACGCACCGACGAGCCGCTCCTCGGCGGGGGTACCGGTGGTGTCGTCCCAGTTCACGAAGTTCTCCTAGCGGGGTGGCGGGAGGTCAGCGGGCGCGGTTCAGGGTCTGCAGGGCGGCCTTCAGCAACTGCCCCACCTGCGGGGTGCCGTCCGCCGCCTCGGCCTGGGGCGCGACGGCGGTCACCGCCTCGTCGGCCTCCCGGGTGGCGTAGCCGAGCCCGATTAGGGCCGCGTGCAGCTGGTCGCGCCAGCCCTGGGTGACGGGCGCGCCGACGGCCGGGGCGCCGACGGGCTCGCCGAGCCGGTCCTTCAGCTCCAGCAGCAGCTTCTGGGCGCCCTTCTTGCCGATGCCGGGGACGGCGGTGAGGGCCTTCTCGTCTCCGGTGGCGACCGCGCGGCGCAGCGCGTCCGGGGTGTGCACGGCCAGCATGGCCTGGGCGAGGCGCGGGCCGACGCCGTTCGCGGTCTGCAGCAGCTCGAAGACCTGGCGTTCGTCGTCGTCCGCGAAGCCGTACAGGGTGAGCGAGTCCTCGCGCACGACGAGGGAGGTGTGCAGCCGGGCGGGCCGGCCGATGCGCAGCGTCGACAGGGTGTTCGGGGTGCACTGGACGGCCATGCCGACGCCCCCGACCTCGACGACCGCGGTGTCGGGGGCGAGCGCGGCGACCGTGCCGCTGACGAAGGCGATCATGCCGTGGGGCCTTTCGTTGCGTGGACTGCGTGCCGGGCGACGGCCTGCTGGAGCCGGCTTTGGGCGGGGGCCCGCCAGATGTGGCAGATGGCGAGCGCGAGGGCGTCGGCGGCGTCGGCGGGCTTGGGGGGCGCGGCCAGTCGCAGCAGCCGGGTGACCATGGCGCCCACCTGGGCCTTCTCGGCGCGTCCGGAGCCGGTGACGGCGGCCTTGACCTCGCTCGGGGTGTGCAGGGCGACGGGGATGCCGCGCCGGGCGGCGCACAGCATGGCGACGGCGCTGGCCTGGGCGGTGCCCATGACGGTGCGCACGTTGTGCTGGCTGAAGACGCGTTCGACGGCGACGAACTCGGGCCGGTGCTCCTCCAGCCATTCCTCGATGCCGCGCTCCACGGCGAGCAGCCGGTGGCTGAGGTCGGCGTCGGCCGGGGTGCGCACGACCCCGACGCCGAGCATGGTCAGCGGGCGGCCCGCCACGCCTTCGACGACGCCGATCCCGCACCGGGTCAGGCCGGGGTCCACCCCCAGAACGCGCACGCCCGCCTCCCTTCGTCACCCGTTCGCATGTTCGTGCAGGCTATCGGGTGGCACCGACAGCGCCGTACAACGCGACGGGCCGACGGGGTGTGTCCCGTCGGCCCGGTCGTCAGCCGTACGCGTTACGCGTCGACCTTCTCCATGATCTCGTCGCTCACGTCGAAGTTGGCGAAGACGTTCTGCACGTCGTCGCTGTCCTCCAGCGCGTCGATGAGCTTGAAGATCTTCTTGGCGCCCTCCTCGTCCAGCTCGACCTGCATGGTCGGGACGAAGTTGGCCTCGGCGGAGTCGTAGTCGATGCCGGCGTCCTGCAGGGCGCTGCGCACGGCGACCAGGTCGGTGGCCTCGCTGATGACCTCGAAGGTCTCGCCGAGGTCGTTGACCTCTTCGGCACCGGCGTCCAGGACGGCGCCGAGGACGTCGTCCTCGGTCAGCTCGCCCTTGGGGACGATGACGACGCCCTTGCGGTTGAACAGGTACGACACCGAACCCGGGTCGGCCATGGAGCCGCCGTTGCGGGTCATGGCGACACGGACCTCGGAGGCGGCGCGGTTGCGGTTGTCGGTGAGGCACTCGATGAGCACCGCGACACCGTTCGGGCCGTAACCCTCGTACATGATCGTCTCGTAGTCGGCGCCGCCGGCCTCCAGGCCCGCGCCGCGCTTGACCGCGGAGTCGATGTTCTTGTTGGGGACCGACGACTTCTTCGCCTTCTGGATGGCGTCGTACAGCGTCGGGTTGCCCTCGGGGTCCGCGCCGCCCATGCGCGCCGCGACCTCGATGTTCTTGATCAGCTTCGCGAAGAGCTTGCCGCGCTTGGCATCGATCACGGCCTTCTTGTGCTTCGTCGTGGCCCATTTAGAGTGGCCGGACATCTGCCTGTCTCCTTCGCGTAACCCATCCTGTACGAACGCCCCTCGGTCGAAAGGCCGGGGGGACCCCCGGAGATCCTACAAGGACTCCGCCGCCCCGGTGGCGCGCACCATGTCGACGAACAGCGCGTGCACGCGGTGGTCGCCGGTCAGCTCCGGGTGGAAGGAGGTGGCGAGCGCGTTGCCCTGGCGGACGGCGACGACGTGGCCGTCGTGTTCGGCGAGCACCTCGGCGCCGGCTCCCACGGACTCCACCCAGGGAGCGCGGATGAAGACGCCCTCCACGGAATCGCCCGGGACGCCCTTGACGTCGACCGCGGCCTCGAACGACTCGTTCTGCCGGCCGAAGGCGTTGCGGCGCACGATCATGTCGATGCCGCCGATGGTCTCCTGGCCCGAGCGCGGGTCGAGGATCTTGTCGGCGAGCAGGATCATGCCCGCGCAGGTGCCGTAGACGGGCATGCCGTCGCGTACGCGTGCGCGCAGGGGCTCCATCACGCCGAAGAGGACGGCCAGCTTGGAGATGGTGGTGGACTCGCCGCCGGGCAGGACGAGGCCGTCGACCCCGGCGAGTTCCTCGGGGCGCCGCACCGGCCTGGCCACGGCGTCGGCCGCGGCCAGGGCGATGAGGTGCTCCCGTACGTCGCCCTGGAGGGCCAGGACGCCTATGACAGGAGTGTTCATGAGTGTCTTCTGAGGAGAGGGGTTACCAGCCGCGGTTCGCGTAGCGCTCGGTCTCGGGGAGGGTGTCGCAGTTGATGCCGACCATGGCCTCGCCGAGGTTGCGGGACGCGTCCGCGATGATCTTCGGGTCGTCGTAGAAGGTGGTGGCCTTCACGATGGCGGCGGCGCGCTTGGCCGGGTCGCCGGACTTGAAGATGCCGGAGCCGACGAACACGCCCTCGGCGCCGAGCTGGCGCATCAGGGCCGCGTCGGCCGGGGTGGCCACGCCGCCGGCGGAGAACAGCACCACCGGGAGCTTGCCCAGCTCGGCGACCTCCTTCACCAGCTCGTACGGGGCGCGCAGGTCCTTGGCGGCGGCATACAGCTCGTGGTTGTCCAGGCCGCGCAGGCGGGCGATGTCGCCCTTGATCTGGCGCAGGTGGCGGACGGCCTCGACGACGTTGCCGGTGCCGGCCTCGCCCTTGGAGCGGATCATCGCGGCGCCCTCGGCGATGCGGCGCAGGGCCTCGCCCAGGTTGGTGGCACCGCACACGAACGGGGTGGTGAAGGACCACTTGTCGGAGTGGTTGACCTCGTCGGCCGGGGTGAGCACCTCGGACTCGTCGATGTAGTCCACGCCGAGGGACTGCAGCACCTGGGCCTCGACGAAGTGGCCGATGCGGGACTTGGCCATCACCGGGATGGAGACCGCGTCGATGATGCCCTCGATCATGTCCGGGTCGGACATGCGGGCCACGCCGCCGTCCTTGCGGATGTCGGCCGGGACTCGCTCGAGGGCCATGACGGCGACGGCGCCCGCGTCCTCGGCGATCTTCGCCTGCTCCGGCGTGACGACGTCCATGATCACGCCGCCCTTGAGCTGCTCGGCCATGCCGCGCTTCACACGGGCGGTGCCGGTCTCGGGAGCCTGGTTGTCGGTGGTGGACACGGGTGACCTCGCTGAAGTGAAAGAGGGTTTCTGCACCTCCGAGGAAACGGGAACGGACCAGGCCACAGCAAGGGCCAATGGCAAGCCGGTGGATCCTTTTCGTTTCACCCGTGTTTCAGGAGACCCGCTCGACGAGGGCCGCGGGCGGCTCGTCGTCCATCTCGAAGGCCAGCGGGAACGGGGCGTGGCCGGCCAGCCGGAACCAGCGGACCTTGCGGTGTTCGCGGAGCCTGCGGGCGGCTCCCACGGCGTCGTTGTGGAAGCGGCGGGCCATCGGCACCCTGCGGACGGCCTCGGCCAGCTCACGGGCCGCCGCGTCGCCACCGGGGGCCTCGCGCACGGCCTCCACCTGGGCCGCGTCCCCGAAGACCGCCCGCAGCGCCTGGCTCAGCTCGCTCTCGGCGACCTCCCGCTGCTCCTCCTCGGCCTGCCGGGCCGCGTGCGCGGCCTCGTAGAGCACGATCGAGGCGGCGGGGTCCAGCACGCCGGAGGTCGCCAGTTCCTGGGCCACCGAGGCGCGCCGCAGCAGCTGGGCGTCGAGCGCGGCCCGGGCGGCGTCCATCCGCACGTGCAGCCGGTCCAGCCGCCCGGCCGTCCAGCCGAGGTACACGCCGACGGCGACGAGCGCGACGAGGATCCAGATGAGGGTTGCGGTCACGCCCGAAGGCTATCGGCCGCCCCGCGGCCCCCTTCAAGCCGCCGGGGCGCGGAGCGGCGCCGGGGACGCCGCGCTCCGTGCCGGGGCCGGCCGGCACCCGCCGAGCCCGCCACCGCGCCCCGGGCCGTTCCCGCGTCCACCGGGCCCGGCACCGCGTCGCCTGCGCCCGGATCCCGCGGGCCCCGGTCCGAGTCGCCCCGCATCGCCCGGCCGGGCCCGGGCCGGGCGGCTGGAGGCGGTCTCCCGTTGACCCGGGCGGGAAGCCCGTCAGTCCCGGGCCAGGCCGAAGCGGGCCCGCAGGCCCGTCGTGCGGTCGTCCGTGGCGACGGCCGCCGCGCCCGCCGTCACCGTCTCGTAGACGGACAGGATGTCCGCGCCGACCGTCGACCAGTCGAAGCGCCGCACATGGGCGCTGCCCCGCTCGCGCAGCTCGGCCAGGCGGGCCGGGTCGCCGAGCAGGCGTACGGCGGCCCCGGCCAGCGCGTCGGCGTCCTCGTTGGCGAACACCTCGCCGGCCTCGCCCTGGTCGAGGACCTGCACGAACGCGTCCAGGTCGGAGGCGAGCACGGGCACGCCCGCCGACAGCGCCTCGACCAGGACGATGCCGAAGCTCTCCCCGCCGGTGTTGGGCGCCACGTACAGGTCGACGCTGCGCAGCAGCCGGGCCTTGTCCTGGTCGCTGATCATGCCGAGGAACTCCACGCGCGAGCGCAGTTCCCCGGGCAGTCCGGCGACGGCGGCCTCCTCGTCGCCCCGGCCGGCCACCAGCAGCCGGGTCTCCGGGCGGGCCGCCAGGATGGCGGGCAGCGCCCGCATCAGGACGGGCAGCCCCTTGCGCGGCTCGTCGATGCGGCCGATGAACCCGATGGTGCCGCCCTGCCACTCGGGTCTGGGCTCGGCCTTCGCGAAGAAGTCCACGTCGACGCCGTTGGGGATGACCACCGCGTCCCCGCCGAGGTGCTCGACCAGCGTGCGCCGGGCGTACTCGCTGACCGCGATCCGGGCGCTGATCTTCTCCAGCGCGGCCTGGAGGATCGCGTAGGCGGCGATCATCGCCCGCGAGCGCGGGTTGGAGGTGTGGAAGGTGGCCACGATCGGGCCGGACGCCGCCCAGCAGGTCAGCAGGCCCAGCGAGGGCGAGGTCGGCTCGTGGATGTGCACCACGTCGAAGGCGCCCTCGTGCAGCCAGCGCCGTACCCGCGCGGCCGACAGGAAGCCGAAGTTCAGCCGGGCCACCGAGCCGTTGTACGGCACCGGCACCGCACGCCCGGCCGAGACGACGTACGGCGGCAGCGGGGTGTCGTCGTCGGCCGGGGCCAGGACGGAGACGTCGTGGCCGAGCCGCAGGAAGTACTCGGCGAGGTCGCGGATGTGGAACTGGACGCCACCGGGCACGTCCCAGGAGTACGGGCAGACGATCCCGATTCTCACGAGGGTCCCTTCGCGGGGTCGAGGTCGGCGAGCCACAGGCGCTGGAGCATGTGCCAGTCCTCCGGATGCTCCGCGATCCCGGTGGCGAAGGCGTCGGCCAGCGCCTGTGTCATGACAGACGTCTTCTCCGCGCGCGTACCTGACCCGGGTACCTCTATCGGGGGATGGACCCGGCCCTTCATGACGGGCGACTCGTCGTACCAGAGGGTGACGGGCAGCAGCAGCGCGCCGGTCTGCTGGGCGAGCAGGGCCGGGCCGGCGGGCATGCGGGCCGGCTCCCCGAAGAAGTCGACCTCGACGCCCGAGGCGGACAGGTCGCGGTCGGCGACCAGGCAGACCAGCCCGCCGTCGCGCAGCCGCCGGGCCAGGGTGCCGAAGGCGGCGCCGCCGCTGTGCGGCAGCACCTCCATGCCGAGGCCCTCGCGGTAGGCCACGAAACGGTCGTAGAGCGACTCCGGCCTCAGCCGCTCGGCGACCGTCGTGAACGGCGTCTGAAGCCTGGTGGTGACCCACGCCCCGGCCAGGTCCCAGTTGGCCAGGTGCGGCAGGGCGAGGACCACGCCCCGGCCGGAGGCCAGCCCCTCGGTCAGATGGTGCAGGTCCCGCGCTTCGAAGCCGGCCTTCACCCGCTCGGCGCTCCAGGCCGGCAGCCGGAACGACTCCATCCAGTACCGCAGGTACGAGCGCATGCCCGCACGGGACAGCTCCGCCAGCCGCTCGGGGGACGCGCCGGGCACCACGCGCGCGTAGTTCGCCTCCAGCCGCCGTACGCCCTTGCCGCGCCGCTTCCAGGCCGCGTCGGCGATGGACCGGCCCAGGCGCGCGGCGACCGGCTCGGGGAGCTTCTTCACGGTGCTCCAGCCGAGGCCGTACAGCCCGTCGGCGAACCGGTCGGCGGCACTCACCGCGCGGCCCCGCCGGCCTGCTGCCCGGCCGCCGCCTCGGCCTCCGCGGACTCGCGGCGGACGGTGACCACCCGCTGGATCAGGGTGACGAGGCTGCCCGCCGCGACGATCCACAGCGCGATCGGCAGCAGCCACTGGATGCCCGGCACGCCGAACTTGTGCAGGCCCGCGAAACCGGCCGCGACCAGCGAGATCACCAGCCGCTCGGCGCGCTCGACGAGCCCGTTGACGGCGACCGGCAGCCCGATCGACTCGCCGCGCGCCTTGGTGTACGACACCACTTGGCCGCTGGCCAGGCAGAAGATCGACACCGCGCACAGCACGTTGTCGTCGCCCCGGCCCGCGTACCACAGGGCGAACCCGCCGAAGATCGCGCCGTCCGCCACCCGGTCCAGGGTGGAGTCCAGGAACGCGCCCCAGCGGCTGGAGCGGCCCAGCTGACGGGCCATGTTGCCGTCGACCAGGTCGGAGAAGACGAACAGGGTGATCACGACCGTGCCCCAGAAGAACTCGCCCCTGGGGTAGAAGACCAGAGCCCCCGCGACCACCCCGGCGGTGCCGAGGAGCGTCACCGTGTCGGGGCTCACCCCCCGCCGGATGAGAAACGCGGCGAACGGTGTGAGGACACGCGTGAAAAATGCACGCGCGTACTTGTTCAGCATGGCCTTCCCGACGGTCGGTGACGCCGCGGCCCCTGCTGGCCGCCGGCTGGCCCATCGTAGCCACGCGCACGCGTGGCCGACGGGCGGGCACCCGCGGCCGGTGCCCGGAAGCGGCGCGCACGGCGCCCCACGAGGCGGTCGTGACGGAAACGGACACCGGCGCGCACTCTACGTAGCCCTTCGTATGGACGCGACGTGACCGGAGTGGAAAGCTCGAATGACCGCGGGCGTCGCCGGAGCCGCCAGAGCACGCGGATCCCGCGTGTCCGCGCCCACAGTGACCTCACCGTGCACGGGAGGCAGGATCATGGGCGACAAGGCACAGACACACCACCCCGGGGCCGCCGGCAGGGCTCTCACGGCCGACCGGCCCGCCTCCGTACGGAACGTGGTGCTGGTCGGCCACTCCGGCTCGGGCAAGACGACCCTGGTGGAGGCCCTCGCACTGACCGCGGGGGCGGTGAACCGGGCGGGCCGCGTGGAGGACGGCGGCACCGTCTCCGACTACGACGACATCGAGCACCGCCAGCAGCGCTCGGTCCAGCTCTCCCTGGTGCCCGTCGAGTGGGACGGCATCAAGGTCAACCTGCTGGACACCCCCGGGTACGCCGACTTCGTCGGGGAGCTGCGGGCCGGGCTGCGGGCCGCGGACGCGGCCCTCTTCGTCGTCTCGGCCTCGGACGGGGTCGACGGCGCCACCCGGACGGTGTGGGAGGAGTGCGCGGCCGTCGGCATGCCCCGCGCGATCGTGATCACCCACCTGGAGGCCGCCCGCGCGGACTTCGAGGAGACGACCCGGACCTGCGCGGAGGCCTTCGGCGGCGACGATCCCGACGCCGTCCTGCCGCTGTACCTGCCGTTGCGCGGCCCCGAGGGCCCCGACGGGCACACGCCGGTGACCGGGCTGGCCGGGCTGCTGTCGCGGAAGCTGTTCGACTACTCCTCCGGGGAGCGCAAGGAGTCCGAGCCCGGCGAGGACCAGCTGCCCGGCATCGAGGAGGCCCGCAACCGGCTCATCGAGGGAATCATCGCCGAGAGCGAGGACGAGACCCTCATGGACCGCTACCTGGGCGGCGAACAGGTCGACGTCAAAACCCTGGTCCAGGACCTGGAGCGGGCGGTGGCGCGCGGGTCCTTCTTCCCCGTGCTGGCCGCCGCCCCCGCCGCCGGGGGCGCCCGGCAGGGGCTCGGCACGGTGGAGCTGCTGGAGCTGGTCACCGGCGGCTTCCCCACCCCCTTCGAGCACCCGCTGCCCGGCGTCACCACCCTCGACGGCCGCCCGCGCGAGCTGGAGCCGTGCGACACCGAGGGCCCGCTGGTCGCCGAGGTCGTCAAGACCTCCTCCGACCCCTACGTGGGCCGCGTCTCCCTCGTCCGGGTCTTCTCCGGCACCCTGCGCCCGGACCGGCCGGTGCACGTCTCCGGGCACGGCCTCGCCGACCGCGGCCACGAGGACCACGACGTGGACGAGAAGGTCGGCGCCCTGTCCATGCCCTTCGGCAAGCAGCAGCGCCCGGTCACCCACGCCGTCGCCGGCGACCTCGTGTGCGTGGCCAAGCTGAGCCGCGCCGAGACCGGCGACACCCTCTCCGCCAAGGACGACCCGCTCCTGATGGAGCCGTGGCGGATGCCCGACCCGCTGCTGCCGGTCGCCATCCGGGCGCACAGCAAGGCCGACGAGGACAAGCTCTCCCAGGGCCTGGCCCGGCTGGTCGCCGAGGACCCGACGATGCGCCTGGAACAGAACCAGGACACCCACCAGGTGGTCCTGTGGTGCCTGGGCGAGGCGCACGCCGACGTCGCCCTGGAACGGCTGCGCAGCCGCTACGGCGTCCAGGTCGACGTCGTCCCGCACAAGGTGTCCCTCCGCGAGACGTTCGCCACCAGGGCGGCCGGGCGGGGCCGGCACGTCAAGCAGTCCGGCGGGCACGGCCAGTACGCCATCTGCGAGATCGAGGTGGAGCCGCTGCCGGGCGGCTCGGGCATCGAGTTCGTGGACAAGGTGGTCGGCGGCGCGGTGCCCCGGCAGTTCATCCCGTCCGTCGAGAAGGGCGTCCGCGCGCAGGCCGCCAAGGGCGTCGCCGCCGGCTACCCCCTGGTGGACGTGCGGGTCACGCTGCTGGACGGCAAGGCCCACTCGGTGGACTCCTCCGACGCCGCCTTCCAGACGGCCGGCGCGCTCGCCCTCCGTGAAGCCGCCGCCGAAGCGAGGATCCATCTGCTGGAGCCCGTCGCCGAGGTCACCGTGCTCGTCGGCGACGCGTACGTGGGCGCCGTGATGAGCGACCTCTCCGGCCGCCGCGGCCGGCTGCTCGGCACCGAACAGGTGGGCACGGGACGGACCCTGATCCGCGCCGAGGTACCCGAGTTCGAGATCGGCCGCTACGCCGTCGACCTGCGCTCCCTCTCGCACGGCACGGCCCGCTTCGACCGCGCTTACGCCCGGCACGAGCCGATGCCGCCACAGATCGCCGCACGCCTGCGCGAACAGGCCGGGGACGAGGGGTAGCACGGAAGCACCGGACCGGCGCACGGGCGGGCGGCTTCGGCCGTCCGCCCCCGGCCGTCGGTGCCGGCCGATACGCTGATCACCTGATGACGTCGTGGGGGGGGGGGGGGGGGGGGGGGGAGAAGAAACGGAGAGAAAAGAAGGAGGAGAGGGGGAAGGGGGAG
>NZ_JBVHXT010000015.1:43869-133373 GCF_055569255.1 Streptomyces sp. NPDC029296 | reverse complement strand
TTCCCCCCCCCCCCCCCCCCCCCCCCCCCCCCCCCCCCCCCCCCCCCCCCCCCCCCCCCCCCCCCCCCCCCCCCCCCACGACCGGTCCAACAGGTGTGCGGAGCAGGCAAGTCGGGAAGGCCGCAGGCACGGCACCGGCGGCGATGGGGGCGGGAATGTCGATAGGAACGGAGTGGGACGGGCCCCAGGTACCCGTCTCGGTCGGCGAGGGACAGGCGGCGACCGCCGCGCTGGCCTCCGCGGCATACCGGGACAGCCCGATCGAGGAGATCAAGAAGGCCGACAACGAGTGGCACCAGTCGACCGTCAAGGCCGGCCGGATCAAGATGTTCCGGCCGAATCTGGGCGAGGCGTTCTCGCGGGCCCTGGTGGACCGGATGCTGTCCGCCGGCCGCAAACCGCTGATCCAGTCCTTCGGCACGGAACCGCAGTTCGTGGTGGAGCACGCCCTGGCCGCCAACAACATCCGCCGGGAGCGGGACAACCGGCTGAGCCTCGTCACCCTCGTCTGCGGGCTCGTCTTCCTGCCCGGGTTCCTCGTCTGGCTGCTCGTCTTCCTGCTGCGCTCCTTCGTCGCCCGGCGCGACGACAAGCGGGCCGGGACACTGGCCACCACGCTCCTGCTGGGCGTCGGCCTGCTCGCCGCGCTGTTCCTGGTCAAGATGCCGTTCGGCGGCTTCTGGGCCTGGTACGCCCGCGCCTGTGTGATCGCCCCGGTGCTCGGCTGGTTCTGGGCCAAGCGCCTGTGCGAGCGCACCGCCCACGATCTGCGCGCCCGCTGGGACGGCCTGCTCTCCGGCACCAGCGTCGGCGCCAAGATCCCGGAGGCCGTGCCGCGCGGCCCCGGCCAGACCGCCGCCGAGGAACTGCGCCAGTCCCTGGCCCGGCTGAGCGCCGAGCAGCAGTCCAACTCGGTCTTCTACGCCGGCCCCAAGGGCATACTCGGCATGGGCACCCGCTGGGGCGCCTGGCAGCTCGCGGAGGACCTGGTGCCCGCCGATCCCGGCCGGGAGATCCACCCCTTCCGCAGCTGGGACGTGATACGCGCGATCCACGACCAGCTGGCCCTCCTGGAGCGCGGCCCGCTGCACACGGGCGGCTTCCCCAAGCCGTCGGTACGGCACTGGATCGTCACGCCGATCGGTGAGAAGGCCACGGCGGTCTCCCGCCCCGAGGGCGCCGACGTCGAGGCGTTCCAGATCAAGCCGCACGCCATACAGGAGATCTGCAACAAGCAGCAGTTCGGCAGCGGCGACCGGCACTACCTGGGCGTGCAGTGGACCCTGTGGGACGGACAGCTGGTCATCACCATGCTGATCACCGTCACCGTGCTGCACCAGACCCTGCGCATCGAGGTCACCGGGCACGCGCTCGGTCCGGTGAACTCGCTGTTCACCAGCAAGCCGGAGGCCCCGACCAAGGAGGTCGCCAAGTCCCTCAAGCCCTGGGAGAACCGCACCATCAAGCTGCCGCTGGTCACCACCGACGAGGTCGTGCGGCTCGCCGTCCGCGCCCCGCTGACCTGGTACCCGCCGCTGCTGAACTGGCTCGGCGGCTCCCTCGGCCTGCCCGAGCCGTTCGGTCTGCGGCACGCCTGGGCCGACCAGCCCTGGCGGCATCGTTTCATGGCCGACGACGCGTTGCGCGCGGCCACGCCGGTGCTGCGCGTGGTGCACTCGGCGGCGATCAAGGTGCTGGAGGAGAACGGCGTGAACACCGAGAAGTTCGGCGCCCGCTCGGCGTTCCTCAGCGGCAACGTCCAGGACCCGATGCCGAAGAAGGCCGATGTCTACGACGCGTGACCGGGTGCCCTCCAGCGGAGGGCACCCGCCGTCCGGCTAGGCGGGCCAGGCCTCCGCCAGCATCTTCCGGGTGTCGGCCAGCAGCTGCGGCAGCACCTTCGTGTGGCCCACCACCGGCATGAAGTTCGTGTCCCCGCCCCAGCGCGGCACGATGTGCTGGTGCAGGTGCGCGGCGATGCCGGCGCCCGCGACCGCGCCCTGGTTCATCCCGATGTTGAAACCGTGCGCGCCCGACGCGGTGCGCAGGGCGGTCATCGCCTGCTTGGTCAGCTCCGCCAGCTCGGCGGTCTCCGCCCCGGTCAGCTCGGTGTAGTCGGCGACGTGCCGGTAGGGCACGGTCATCAGGTGGCCGCCGTTGTACGGGTACAGGTTGAGGACGGCGTACACCTGCTCACCGCGCCGTACGATCAGCCCGTCCTCGTCCGACTTGGCCGGGATCGAGCAGAAGGGGCAGCCGTCGTCGGCTCCCGGACCGGTCGGCTTGTTCTCGCCCTGGATGTAGGCCATCCGGTGGGGCGTCCACAGGCGCTGGAACGCGTCCTGCGTCCCCACTCCGATCTGCTGCTCCGGCTCACTCGTCATGCTAGGCAGCATATGGCGTCACCCCCGCCCACCGTGCCGCCGGGGCGGACTCCGGCGGCCGCGCGCACGGGCGGGGCCCCCGGGACGTGGTCCCGGGGGCCGAAAGCGCGGACGGATCAGATCTGGGTCCGCTCCTCGACGACCTTCGCGATCTTCGCGATGGCCTCGTCGAACGGGATGCCGTTCTCCTGCGAGCCGTCGCGGTAGCGGAAGGACACCGAGCCGTTGGACATGTCCTCGTCGCCGGCGATGACCATGAACGGCACCTTCTGCTTCTGCGCGTTCCGGATCTTCTTCTGCATGCGGTCCGAGGAGGAGTCCACCTCGACGCGCAGGCCCTTCTTCCGGGCCGCGGCCGTGAACTTCTCCAGGTACTCCACGTGCGCGTCGCCGATCGGGATGCCGATCGCCTGGACCGGGGCCAGCCATGCCGGGAAGGCGCCCGCGTAGTGCTCCAGGAGGACGGCGAAGAACCGCTCGATGGAGCCGAACAGCGCACGGTGGATCATGACCGGGCGCTGCTTGGAGCCGTCCGGTCCGGTGTACTCCAGGTTGAACCGCTCGGGCAGGTTGAAGTCGAGCTGGAGGGTCGACATCTGCCAGGTCCGGCCGATGGCGTCGCGCGCCTGGACGGAGATCTTCGGGCCGTAGAAGGCGGCGCCGCCCGGGTCGGGGACGAGGGGCAGGCCCTGCTTCTCGGCGACCTGGCGCAGGGTCTCGGTCGCCTCCTCCCACGCCTCGTCGGTACCGACGAACTTCTCCGGGTCCTTGGTCGACAGCTCCAGGTAGAAGTCGGTCAGGCCGTAGTCCCGCAGCAGGCCGAGGATGAAGGTGAGCGTCCTGTCCAGTTCCCCGGCCATCTGCTCACGGGTGCAGTAGAGGTGCGCGTCGTCCTGCGTGAAGCCCCGCGCGCGGGTCAGGCCGTGCACGACGCCCGACTTCTCGTACCGGTACACGGTCCCGAACTCGAACAGGCGCAGCGGCAGCTCCCGGTACGACCGGCCGCGCGCGTCGAAGATCAGGTTGTGCATCGGGCAGTTCATGGGCTTGAGGTAGTAGTCCACGCCCTCGTCGAGCTGCATGGGCGGGTACATGCCCTCGGCGTACCAGTCCAGGTGCCCGGACGTCTCGAAGAGCTTCCCCTTCGTGGCGTGCGGGGTGTAGACGAACTCGTAGCCCTCTTCCTCGTGGCGGCGGCGCGAGTAGTCCTCCATCACGCGGCGGACGATGCCGCCCTTGGGGTGGAAGACGGCCAGGCCGGAGCCGATCTGCTCGGGGATCGAGAAGAGGTCCAGCTCGGTGCCGAGCTTGCGGTGGTCGCGCTTCTCGGCCTCGGCGAGGAAGTCCAGGTGCGCCTTCAGCTCGTCCTTGGACGGCCAGGCGGTGCCGTAGATGCGCTGGAGCATCGGGTTCTTCTCGCTGCCGCGCCAGTACGCGGCGGCGTTGCGCATCAGCTTGAACGCCGGGATGAGCCGGGTGGAGGGCAGGTGCGGACCGCGGCACAGGTCCTTCCAGCACAGCTCGCCGGTCTTGGCGTCCAGGTTGTCGTAGATCGTCAGCTCGCCGGCGCCGACCTCGATGTCCGCGCCGTCGTCGCTGGAGGCGGAGCCCTTGAGGCCGATCAGTTCCAGCTTGTACGGCTCGTCCGCCAGCTCCTCGCGGGCCGCCTCCTCGGTGACGACGCGGCGGGAGAACTTCTGGCCCCGCTTCTGGATCTCCTGCATCTTCTTCTCGATGGCCTTGAGATCCTCGGGCGTGAACGGCCGCTCGACGTCGAAGTCGTAGTAGAAGCCGTCCTTGACGGGCGGGCCGATGCCCAGCTTGGCCTCGGGGAAGATCTCCTGCACGGCCTGCGCCATGACGTGCGCGGTGGAGTGGCGCAGGATGTTCAGGCCGTCCTCGGACGAGATCCCGACGCCCTCGACCTCGTCGCCGTCGGACAGTGCGTAGGTGAGGTCCTTCAGCTCGCCGCCCACGCGTGCGGCGATGATCGAGCGCTCGCCCGCGAAGAGGTCGGCGGCCGTAGTGCCCGTCGTCACCACGCGTTCTTCCCGCTCGGAATCGCGTTGGATGATCACACGGACGTCTGACACCGGTCTCTCCTGACTGAAGGTGGGTGCGGCGCCATACCAGGAGCGCGCGCACTGGCGATCGTACCGACCCGACGGCACCGACCGCGAAACGGTTACTCCGCGTACCGGTCCGGTCACATGCCTGGTGTGGCTCCCGGGGTGGGCCGGCGCACGGGGGCCGGGCGGGGTCCGGCGGCCGTGGCGTCCGGCGGCTCGGCCGCGCCGCCGGCCGGGCCCGTCCGCCGTCCCGACCCGTGCCCTGCCCTGCCCTGCCCCTATCCAACTCGCCTTTCCGGCCTCGGCGTTCCTGCTGTCGGCCGCCGAACGGCGTTGCTTCGCAGCCCTGTTGGCCTCCGGCGGGCGTACGGCGCAAACGGCCCGGGTATCACCAAACGGGCAGAAGACGGGACGTCAACTGTCACGGGTGAGCGAGGAGTCGGGATGACGAGCTGGTACGAGGGGCCGCTGGCCGCCTTCGACACGGAGACGACGGGCGTGGACGTGGAGACCGACCGGATCGTGTCGGCCGCCGTCGTCGTCCAGGACGCGCCGGGCACCCGGCCCCGGGTGTCGCGATGGCTGGTGAATCCGGGGGTGCCGGTGCCGGAGGCGGCGACGGCGGTGCACGGGCTGACGGAGGAGCACCTCCAGCACAACGGGCGCTGGCCGGCGCCGGTGATGTACGAGATAGCGGAGCAGCTGGCGGAGCACGCGACGCTGGGGCGCCCGCTGGTGGTGATGAACGCGCCGTTCGACCTGACGCTGCTGGACCGGGAGTTGCGCCGGCACCGGGCGTCGTCGCTGGGGCGCTGGTGCGACTCGGTGCCGCTGAAGGTGCTGGACCCGCGGGTGCTGGACCGGCAGCTGGACCGGTACCGCAAGGGCCGCCGCACGCTGGCCGACCTGTGCGCGCACTACGGCGTGCCGTTGCAGGGCGCGCATGACGCGGCGGCGGACGCGCTGGCCGCGCTGGAGGTCGTACGGGCGCTGGGGCGGCGTTTCGCGACCCGGCTGGAGCGGTTGTCCCCCGCCGAGCTGCACGCGCTCCAGGTGGAGTGGCACGCGGCGCAGGCGCGCGGGTTGCAGGCGTGGTTCGCGCGCAGCGGTTCGGAGGAGACGGTGTGCACGCAGTGGCCGCTGCGGCCGGAGGTGCCGGCGGCGGCGTGAGGCGGGCGCCCGGCACGGGGCGGCATGAAGAAGGCCGGTCCGCTGTGGCGGACCGGCCTTTCCCGGTGGGCGATACTGGGTTCGAACCAGTGACCTCTTCGGTGTGAACGAAGCGCTCTCCCACTGAGCTAATCGCCCGGGAACGCACTGAACAATACAGGCCCGGGCGCCCTTCGTTCAAACCGTCTCCAGCCGGCGCAGCAGTCCGCGCCGTCCGGCCCGCATCATCAGGCGGTGATTGAGGCGGAACAGGGGCCGTCCGGGCAGCGCGAGCCGCCTGAGCAGCGGCCTTTCCACGTGGACCGCCTGGTCGTAGCGGGCGAGGGTGCCGGGGCCGCCGGGGGTGATCGTCCAGCGGGCCCAGCCGTGGAGGTCTCCGGAGAGGGCAACCTCCAGGACACCGGCGGCCGGGTCGCGGCGGGTCTGCCGCGCGGTGCAGGTGAGGGCGAGGGGCAGCGCGGACCGGATGACGATCAGGCCGGTGTGGTCGGCCAGGCGGGTCACCGACCGCACCTGGGGCCACCAGCGGGGGTAGTCCTCGACCTTCTCCAGCGCCGCGTAGACGACGGCCGGCGGGGCGGACAGCGGCCACAGGCTGCGGAAGCGGTAGTGGTGGGGGTCCATGGGGCGAGTGTGCCCGGGAGTGGCGCGCTCAGCTGAGTACGCGTACTCATGCGCCGCGCCGCGCGCCGGGGCACACTCGCGGGGCGAGCGCCGCCGCCCGTGCCGCGGCGCTCCGCTCTCCCGCTCCCGCTAGGCCGGCATGCGGTCGCCGAGCAGGGCGAGGTTCTCGATGGCGGCGAGACCGTAGAGGGCGGTGTCGTTGGTGGACACCCAGGCCGCCTCGCTGCCTTCGACGAGGGCGGCCGGTCCGGTCAGCTTCTCGGTCTTCCAGGGGGAGGACTCGGTGTAGCCGTCGGAGGCGTAGAACCTGGCCCAGGCCCGCTTGGCGAGGGCCGCGTCCCCGGTCTGTACGGCGGCGTAGGCGTCGAGGCGCGAGTGGCCCTGGAAGAGCAGCAGGCTGCCGAAGTTGGTGCCGTAGCGGGCGGCCTGTTCGGCCTTGGTGGCGTTGAAGTAGCGGCAGTAGTCCAGGTAGGCCTCCTTGAACTTCGGCATGTCGACGAGGTGGATGAGTTCGGCGCACAGTTCGTTGAGTCCGAAGACGGCCGAGAGGTGGGAGACGGAGACGGCCGGCCGGTCGGCGACGGCGAACTTCCCGGTGTCGAGGTCGTACAGCCCGCTGCCCTGGACGAAGCCGTTGGGCTGGGCGGCGATGCCCTCCATCGTGGACAGCACGCGCGCCCTGGCCTTCTCCCACTTGGGTCCCCTGCGTTCCCACTCGGTGAGCCAGGCCGACACCAGGCCGCTCCAGTCGGTGCCGAAGCCGATGGACAGGGCGTGCCGGTCGGGGGTGTAGGGGTCGGTGCGGACCTTGCGCTGGGGGTCGAGGACGAGGAAGGTCTCGTCGGAGTCGACGTTGGCGTGCATGAGGTCGCCGACGCGTTCGTCGGCGGTGAGGAAGTAGTAGAAGCGGCGGTAGGTGGTGTTGGCGATGCGCTGCTGTTTGGCGCTGTCGGCGTAGTGCTGGACGCCGTGCCGGGTGCCGAGGCCGGCCCACTTGCCGAGGTGGTAGACGTCGACCTCGCCGGTGTGCCGGGTCATGGCCTCGGCGAAGCGGAAGATGTCGGAGCGGCCGCTCCTGAGGTAGGCGTACCAGAGCCAGAGGTCGGGTGAGAGTTCGGAGTTGTCCCAGGCGTAGCCGCCGATGTCGTAGCGCCACACGTGCCGGGCGGAGTCGTAGGTGTGCATGATGTCGCCGTAGTCCCAGAAGCCGTACCAGCGGCGCGTCTCCACCTGGTCCTTGTAGTAGGTGAAGAGGAAGTCGAGGTGGTCCTCGATCTTCGCCTTGGCCGGGGTGGAGCGGTCGGGCTCGGAGTACAGGCCGGGGCCGAAGACCTGGGCCTTGATGAGCTGCCTGGGCGGGGCGGCGAGCTGGGGCAGGACGCGCACGGCCCGGGCCTGCCGGGCGAGGGTGTCGGCGGCGGGGGTGGTGTCGTTGGCCCAGAAGAGGAGTTCGCTGGTGCGGGCGATGCCGTAGGGGGTGCCGAAGCCGCCTTCGTAGTCCTCGTAGGTGATGTTGAGGCCTTCGAGCTGTTCGGCGTAGGTGTCCTGGTCCATGCCGTCGTGGTAGAAGCGCAGGTCCATGGGCTGGGCCTCGGGCGACCAGAGCCAGAGGGTGACGGTGGCCTGGTCGGTGTGGGCGTCGCGGATGTCGAGCTGGGCGGGGAACTTCTCCCAGAAGTCGCGCAGGCCGAAGGAGAGGCCGCCGCTCGCGCCGCCGACGTAGCCGAAGCCGGAGGCGCGCCGGCCGCCGCCGGCGGTGATCCAGCCGTGCCCCTTCCCGGTGCGCTTGCGGACGGTGAAGCCGTCGGCGGAGAGCTGGGCGAGGGTGTAGTCGCCCCAGTGCGGGACGTACTTCAGGCGGGTGGTCACCCGCTGGTCCCAGGTGGCCGGGTCGGGCAGCTTCCTGCCCTCGTACTGGGCGGCCTGCACGGCGGCGCCGGGGTCGCGGCGCAGTCCGGTGACGCCCTGGACGGCCTCGCGCAGCAGGCCGGTGCCCTCGCCGCCGATGCGGATGTGCCGGTCGTAGGCCGCGTCGCGCATCGGTACGGTGAAGCGGACGCCGAGGCCGCGGATGAAGTCGCCGCTCGCCTTGCCGGGCTCCTGGGTGCCGTCGTAGGTGAGGGTGTGCACCATGCGGAAGGAGTCGGAGCCGGCGTAGAAGTACAGGCGGAGGGAGAACGGCAGCCACTCCCGGTCGCCCTTGCGGTGCTTGCCGTCGATCCGGACGACGGCCCGGATTGGTCCGTCCTGTTCGACGGTGACCTCGGAGACGGCGCCGTCGAAGCGTTCGGTCTTCACCGTGCCCTGGTCCTCGTCCTCGATCTCGGGCTGGCGCAGCAGGACGAGCCGGCCGTTCCTGGCGATCTCGGTGGAGCCGCGGGTGACGGACTTGATCAGCGTGGAACCGTTCTTGCCGATCTTCGCGGTGATGACGCCGGTGGAGACGTCGACGGTGCCGCCGCTCCGGTCGACGGTGACCTTCTTCGCGGGTGCGGCGGGGGTGCCGGGGGCCAGCGTGAGCTTGCCGGTGCCGGTGCCGACGGCGTGGGCGGTCCACTTCAGGGAGCCGTCGGGCCAGTAGGCGAGCGGCCAGGTCTGGACGGGGACGTCCCGGCCGTCGGCGTCCGTGACCGCGAAGGGCTGGTCCTCCCGGTGGGCGCCCATCGGCCAGGGCACGCCGACGGTGGTCCCGGGTGCGGCGCCGAGACCGCCGTCCTCCAGCCAGTCCAGGGTCACCGGGTCGGCGCGGTCGGGCGCGGCGGCGGGCGCGGCCCCGGCGTCCTGGGCGCCCAGGGCCCAGCTGAACTGGGCGGCCGCTCCGGCGACGGCGGCGGCCTTGAGGAGGGACCTGCGGGGGATGGGGGACATGGCCGTTCCTTCCGTGGGCAATGCGGTCAGGGGCATGACAGGTATGGGTACGGCGCTCGGGGCGCCGGTCCCGAGGAGGGGGGCCGCGGGTCCGGTGGCGCCCGGGGCCGCGAGACCGCTCGTCCGGCGGAGCCGGAATCCGGGCGCCGTGGCCTACGGGGCCCCGGTCCTCGGTGACCGCCGGTTCCGACGGGTCCGGAGTCCGGGGCATCGCCGGCTTCCCGGTGGCGCGCTCCCCCGGCCGCCGTTTCCGGGCGCGTCCGGCACCGGACGGGGCACCGTCGGTCGCGGCGGTGGCCGACCCCGGCGGGCCGGTGTCAGCGGCGGCGGCAGCGTTCCTCGACGGCGACGGCCGCCGCGGCCACGGCCCCCAGCACGGGGACCGCCAGCGGAGCGATGAGCAGGGCGGAACAGCAGGTCAGCACGGCGCCGCCGACCAGCAGGAACGAGCCCGCCGGGTCCCGTACGGTACGGCGCCCGGCGTCGGCGAGCAGAAGCCGCCAGCGCTCCCCCGGCGTCCACACCGCCGCCGCCCGCAGCCCGGCCACCGCGAGCCCGAGCAGCGCGAGCAGTCCGACGGCACCGACCGGCGGACCGCCGGGCAGTCCGGCGTGCACGGCCCGCACGTCCAGCCAGGCGACCGCCGCGGCGGCCCAGCCGGCGGCGCCTACGATCCAGCCCCCGCGCAGCGCGGAGCGGAAGTCGGCGGCGAACTCCCGCCAGCCGCCGCCCTGATGGATCGTGCGCCGGCGCAGGTGCCGGGCGCCGGCGGCGAACGCGGCCGGGTAGGTGACCACGCCGAGGCAGGCCACCGCGATCCACACGCCGGTCAGCAGCGACTCGGCGAAGACGCCGTACCGCTCCGCGAACCCGGACTCCCGGCGCGGCCTCACCCGTGCAGAGGACATGGCTCAGCCCTTCAGTCCGGAGGTCGCCATGCCGTCGATCAGATAGCGCTGGAAGGCGAGGAAGAACAGCAGCACCGGCAGCAGCGCGACCAGCGACATGGCGATCATGCCGCCGTAGTTGGCGGCCACGCCGTCGGAGTCGCGGAACATCATCAGGCCCAGGGAGACGGTGTACTTGCCGGGCTCGTTGAGGTAGATCAGCGGGCCCATGAAGTCGTTCCAGGCGTTGATGAAAGTGAAGATCGCGCTGGTGATGAGCGCGGGCCGGCACAGCGGCAGCACGATCGACCAGTAGGTGCGCAGGTGTCCGCAGCCGTCCAGGCGGGCGGCCTCGTCCAGTTCCCGGGGCAGGTTCCGCATGAACTGCATCATGAGGAAGACGAAGAAGGCCTCGGTGGCGAGGTACTTGCCGACCAGCAGCGGGACGTAGGTGTTGACCAGCTCCAGCTTCTGG
The DNA here is from genome assembly GCF_055569255.1 of Streptomyces sp. NPDC029296. Lineage (NCBI taxonomy): Bacteria > Bacillati > Actinomycetota > Actinomycetes > Kitasatosporales > Streptomycetaceae > Streptomyces > Streptomyces sp. NPDC029296. Next base: position 122,896 of record NZ_JBVHXT010000015.1, on the reverse strand, counting down.
AACATCACGTACTGCGGGATCAGCAGCACGTGGTACGGCAGCAGCAGCGTGCCGATCATGAGGGAGAACAGCAGGTTGCGGCCGGCGAACCTGATGCGCGCGAAGGCGTACGCGGTCAGCGAGCAGGAGATCAGGACGCCGACGACCGCGCCGCCCGCGTAGAGCAGGGAGTTCTGGAAGAACGTCCAGATCCTGATGTCCGCTATGCCGTCGGCGAGGCCCTTGAAGTTGGACAGGATGGGGTGGGACGGGAACAGCGTGAGGCTGTTGATGATGTCCTTGCTGGGCTTGAACGAGGCCCCGAGCACCCAGACGACCGGGTAGAGGATGACGGCCAGGATCAGCAGGGCGCCCAGGTGCCAGGCGAGGGAGCCGGCGCGCCGGCGGCCCGGGCCGGGGGTGCGGACGGTGGCCCCGCTCACCGGGGCCTTGGTGGTGGTCGCGCTCATCGGGCGTCCTCCTCGTAGTGCACCCACTTCTTCTGGGACCAGAAGAGGACGGCCGTCACCAGCGCCACGGCGAGCAGCAGCATCCAGGCCATGGCGGAGGCGAAGCCCATCTGGGCGTTCTTGAAGCCCTGCTGGTAGAGGTAGCAGGTGTAGACGAGCGTGGCGTCGGCCGGTCCGCAGGCGGTGTTGGAGACGACGTAGGCCGAGCCGAAGATCTGGAAGGAGTGGATGGTCTCCAGCAGCACGTTGAAGAACAGCACCGGGGAGATCATCGGCAGGGTGATGTTCCAGAACCTGCGCAGGGGCCCGGCGCCGTCCATCTCGGCCGCCTCGTACAGCTCCCTGGGGACCTGCTTGAGTCCGGCCAGGAAGATGACCATCGGCGCCCCGAACTGCCAGACGGTCAGCGCGACCAGGCAGTACAGCACCCAGTCGGCGTTGCCGACCCAGCCGCCGACGTGGAAGCCGAGGAAGGTCTGCGTACGGTCCACGACGGCGCCGTCGGAGAACAGCGAGCGCCAGACGAAGCCGACCGAGACGCTCGCGCCGATGAGCGAGGGGGCGTAGAAGGCGGCCCGGTAGAAGGCCTGGCCCCGGCGGCTCTGCGCGAGGAGCAGGGCGACGCCGAGGGCGAGCAGCAGCTTGAGCGGGGTGCCGATGACGACGTACTTGGCCGTCACCTCCACCGACTTCTGCCAGCGCGGGTCCTCGAACATCTTGGTGAAGTTGCCGAGCCCGACCCACTTGGGGCTGGTGAAGAGGTTGTAGTCGGTGAACGCGAAGTAGAGCGAGGCGGCCATCGGGCCCGCGGTCAGCAGCAGGAAGCCGGCGATCCAGGGGGACATGAACAGATAGCCGGCGAGGTTCTCCCGCCGCCGGCCCGGCCGCCCGGTCCTCGCGGTGGCGGCCGGGCGCGCGCCGCGGGTCGCGGGCACGGAGTCCTTGACGAGCGTCACGGCGTTTCCCCTCAGGCCTGGAAGGCGGCTTCGGCCTCGGTGAAGAACTGCTTCACCGCGTCGGAGGCCTTGGTCTTGCCCTGTCCGAGGTCACCGCCGAGGCGCAGGAAGGCGGCCTCGATGGTGTCGGCACCGGACGGGTGCGGGGTGATCGTGCCGAGGACGCCGGCCTTGGCGGTGTCCTCCTCGTACCGCGCGATCTCCTTGTTGACCGCGTCGGTGGGCCGGTAGGCCGCGTACTGCTCGGTGCTCGCGAGGATGCCGCGGTCGTAACCCATGATCTTGCCGACCCGGGGGTCGTGGACCATGAAGTCGATGAACCGCGCGACCTCCTCGGGGTGCGAGGTGCGGGCGGAGCCGCTGAGCATCAGGGAGGCGAGGTACTGACCGGTGTGCTTGCCGTCCGTGGTGGGGATGGGCGCGAGGCCGTACTCGCTGTCGCCCTCCGCCGAATAGCGGACGGTGAAGTTGTCCCAGGTGAACTCCGAGGCGCCGTGGCCCGCGGAGAGGGAGGACTTGGGCTTGTCCTGCTGGACGACCTTCGGGTCGGTGACGAGGCCGGCCCTGACCCGGTTCAGGCCGTCGGTCCACCACTCCGTCAGGTCGGCCTCGTCGAAGCCGAGTCCGTCGTCGGTGAAGAAGGCCTTGCCGTTCTGGCGGAGGTAGAGGTCGTACAGGTACATGATGGTGAAGTAGCCGGTGTCCCCGGGGACCTTCGTCCGGTCGTGGATGGTCTTCAGGGCCTTGAAGTACTCGTCCCAGGTCCAGCCCGGCCGCGGCTCGACGCCCGCCTTCCGGAAGAGTTTCTTGTCGATGACGAGCGACATGGTGTTGGAACCGACCGGAATTCCGAGCTGCTTGCCGTCGACCTCGCCGACCTTCGTGACACCCGCGCGGAAGTGATCCAGGCTCAGCCGGCCGGCCTCCACTTGAGGCTTGAGATCGAGAAGAATTCCGCGCTTGTCGTACTTCCTGAGGAAAGTGACGGCGCTTTGGAAAACGTCCGGGGGGTTTCCGCCGGCGGCCTGCGTCTGGAACTTCTCCCAGAACGATTCATACGTCTGGAAGTCGGTTTTTACCTTGATCTTCGGGTATTTCCGCTCGAAGAGGGCGATGGACTGGTTGATCTTCTTGGCCCGCTCCTCGGCACCCCACCAGGAGTAACGGATGGTCACCGTGCCGTTCCCGGAGCCGCTTCCGCCACCGCAGCCGGTGGTCGCCGCCAGCCCGAGCGTGGCCGCCGACGCCCCGGCCGCCTTCAGGATCGTACGCCTGTCAAGATTCCTGGTTCCCACAGTCGGGCCCTCCCCGCAGCATCTTCGCCATGCGCATGAATCGTTTCAAGTAAGCGCTTGCTGGCACAAGGTACGAAGGGGTCCGGGGTGCGTCAATGACCCGGGCAGGATTTTCTTGCGGGCGGTGGACGCGGCGGACCCGCGCCGCCGCCCTCTCCCCCCGGCGACAACCGGCCGGCCCGCCGGCCGTTCCCACTGGTGGGGGAAGCGTGGCCGACGGGCCGAACGGACCGGACGGGGAATCGACGGGGAATCAGACAGGCAGGGAGGCCAGCCAGTCGAGCAGGATCCGGTTCGTCTCCCGCGGACGCTCCTGCTGGACGAAGTGCCCGCAACCATCCAGGATGTGCGAACCGAGCAGACCGGGCAGCGTCTCGGGGTACGCCTCGACCGCGCCGGCCAGCCAGGCGAGGGAGGCGTCCCGCTCGCCCCCGATGAACAGCGAGGGACGCGTGATCGGCGCCCCCGCGTAAGCGGCCAGGTCGGCCCAGTCCCGGTCCATGTTCCGGTACCGGTTCAGCGCCCCGGTCATCCCCGTCCGCTCGAACTCGCCGGCGTAGACGTCGAGGTCCCGCTCCCCCAGCCAGGAGGGCAGCACGCCGGCGGGGAAACGTTCGCGCAGGGTGCCGCCGGCCCCGACGAAGTGCGGGTCGGGAGCGCCGGGGGCGGGCATCGTGTCGGCGGACAGCGCCGCGTAGAAACCGGCGAGCCAGCCGCGCACATCGGGTTCCATCTCGGCTTCGGCCCGGCCCGGGCGCTGGAAGTAGGAGACGTAGAACTCCGGCGGGCTGCCGGGGCCCTGCCCCGCCTCGCCGGGCTCCTCGGCGTGGGGCTCCTCGGCGTCGGCGGCTCCACCCATCCGGGCGAAGACCTCGCTGGGGCGGGGGCCGCCCGGCGGGGTGTACGGCACTCCGAGCAGACCCACGGCCCGGAACACATCCGGCCTGGTCAGCGTGGACATGGCGGCGATCGTCGCGCCCCAGTCGTGCCCGACGACCACGGCGGAGCGCTCGCCCAGCCCCTCCACCACGGCGACGTTGTCCGCCACCAGGTCGAGCATCCGGTACGCCTCCACGGCCCCCGGCCTGGAGGAGCGACCGTACCCACGGACGTCGATCGCCACCGCGCGGTAACCGGCCGCGGCGAGCACCGGCAGCTGGTGCCGCCAGGCGTACCACGACTCCGGGAAACCGTGCAGCAGCAGCACCAAGGGGCCACTGCCCTGCTCGACCAGATGGATACGGCCCGCCGGGGAGGGGAGGAGGCGGTGGGTGGGGGCGGCGGCGGAGGGGGCGGACGCGGTCGCGGGGCTGGTGGTGGGTTGCATGGGGCCTCCTGGGTCTCCTGGGGCTTGCGGGAGCTGGGGGGTGTTCGAACGGTGTCCCTGGGGTGGGGTGGCGGGGGTCGGGGTGCCGGGCGGCGGCGGGCGTGAGCGGGTTGCCGTCGGCGACCGGGAGGTGGCACCGTCGGCGGCCTCGAGGGGCCGGTGAGCGGGATGCTGCCGGGCGGGCGGGTGCGGACCGATGCGGTCTCTGTCGGGCCGGGCGGGGACTGCCGTCCGGGGGCTCGTCACGATGATCCGGTGCGCGGCCGGGCCAGGACGAGGGTTGTTGCCGTTTCGGCAAAACGCGCCCCGGGGCCAGGCGGGTGCCGGCGCGGTCCGCCGTTGGACGCCGGTACAGCGAGCCGGATGCCGGGCGGACCAGGGGGTTTGCGCCCGGCCGGGCCCCGGACCGGGCGGGTCACGCTCACGCCCCGAGCCGGACGCCGGACCGGGTGGTGACGCCGGACGGACGGGGGCGCCGCATGGACGGGCGTGCCGGGCCGTCGGTGACGCCGGCCTGAACCGGTGAATACCCGCACCGGGGAGCCGGACGCCGGACCGAGCCGTGAACACCCGCATCCCCGAGTCCGGGGACCGGACACGGGTGGACTCGCTCCGGCCCAGCCACCCCGCCAGACCGCCGCGCGCCGGACGGAACCGGCGAACACCCCCACCCCGAGACGGACGCCGGACACGGTGGGCTCGCTTCGGCCGAGGCTCCCGGTCCGGCCGCAGGCCGCGTCAGACCGCCGGACGCCCGGGCGTCGACGCGCCTGCCCGGCCTCGTCGAACCTCCGACTCCTCTCCAGAGCCGGCCTCATACCCCCTGCCCGGTCTCCGGGTCTCGCCGGCCCGGTGTCCCGGTCCCGTCCGAGGGCCCACCCCACCTCCTCCGCCCCACGGGCCCCTGGAGGCTTTCCCGGCCCGCCCCCGCCACCCGAGGGGCCGGGGCCCGGCCGGCGGAGCCACACACCGCCCCCAGGGGTCGACAGGGGCCTGTCGGCGCAGGGGGACACCGCCCGCCCAGGGCCTGGGACACGCTCGGGATACGCCGACGGCCCACCTGCATGTCACAGGTGGGCCGTCGGTCCGGGTGGGCGATACTGGGTTCGAACCAGTGACCTCTTCGGTGTGAACGAAGCGCTCTCCCACTGAGCTAATCGCCCGGGCGCAGGAAGAACATTACCGCATGTCAGGGGGTGCGTCCGACCAGGGCCGGGCGGCGGGCGCGACCGGCCCCCGCGGCCGCGTCACTGGTCCTTGATCTTCCAGGGCATGACGAGGCCGAACTTCCAGAGGTAGATCCCGGCGAGCACGCCGATGACGACCAGGCCGATCACGGTGAGGGTGATGTTGCGGCGGCGCACCTTGGGGTCGAGGGCCCGGTGGGCCGCCTCGGTGACCTTGCGTTTGGTCCAGCGCAGCACGAGCTGGGCCCAGACGAACTCGGTCGCCCAGATGGCCATGCCACCGAAGATCACCACCCAGCCGGGTCCGGGCAGGGGCAGCATGATGATGCCCGCGACGACCACCGCGAGGCCGACCACGAAGACGCCGACCTGCCAGCTCAGGTGCAGGAGTCTGCGGGATTTGATGAATTCCGGCGCCCGTGAGCCGAGCCCGCGGTCGGCTTCCTCGCCGGCCTCGGGCCGGTCCGCCTTCGCCTTCGCCTTGTCTGCCGTCACGACGACCTCGCCCGGCTCGTCACTCCCCGTATTCATACAGACAAACCCTACCCGAGTGAATCCAGTCACCGGAATGGCGGTCGATCCGGTACGAGTTCTCGGCCGGAAGAGTTACGTAAACACACGCAAAACCCTCAGAGGGGTTTACAACGGCACCGTAGGTGGCATGTCGATTTCGCCGACGTGCGAATCCCCGAGCGCACACTGAGCGAAAGGCCCTGGCGCTTATGAACACCACGGTCAGCTGCGAGCTGCACCTGCGCCTCGTTGTGTCGAGCGAGTCCTCCCTGCCTGTCCCCGCAGGCCTGCGGTACGACACGGCCGACCCCTACGCCGTGCACGCCACCTTCCACACCGGAGCCGAGGAGACCGTCGAGTGGGTGTTCGCCCGCGACCTCCTCGCCGAAGGCCTGCACCGGCCCACCGGCACCGGCGACGTCCGCGTCTGGCCATCCCGCAGCCATGGTCAGGGCGTCGTGTGCATCGCCCTCAGCTCCCCGGAGGGAGAGGCGCTACTCGAGGCCCCGGCGCGGGCCCTGGAGTCCTTCCTGAAGCGAACCGACGCCGCCGTGCCGCCCGGCACGGAACACCGGCACTTCGACCTGGATCAGGAGCTGTCGCACATCCTGGCGGAGAGCTAGGCCGCGGCCCCTCGAAGCAGCCCGGCGCCGTCCACTCGGGGAGACGGCTCGGGCCAAGACAACCGCATACGGCAACGGACCGGCGCCGCCGTCGTGAGCGTTCACGGGGCGGCGCCGGTCTGCCGCCGCCGGCTGCGGTGCGCGAGCGGCCGACCGCCGGGCGTGTGCGGCGCCCCGGGCCGGCCTCCGTACACGCGCGCCGCCGCCCGCCGCCCTGGTGCCCTCGCACGGCCCCGGGGCCGGCGGTCGGGAACCCCTCGGGGCAGGAGGGCGTTCTCCCGGTGACCGGGGTCGGGAAAGAGGGGTGCGGTCGGCTCCGTTGTCGCTACCATCGGCCAGCATCGGCGGGCGCCCGCCCGACCCCCCAGGCCAGGGAGCGAAACGTGCTGATCACCCACGACACCCGGTGCGCCCTCGACACCGTGGTGGATCTGGTGAACTCCGCGCCCGAGGACGACGCGGCGGCGGACGGCCTGCCCGATGTCCAGGCACTCACGGATTTCGTACGAAGCCACAAAATCAGCGATGTCGGTGTGCTGTCGGACCTGGACCTCTCGGCGGTGCGCAGGATCAGGGCGCGGTTCTCGGCGGTCTTCGCGGCCCCGGACGCCCGGTCCGCGGCCGTGCTGATCAACGAGTTGGTCGCCGGTGCGGGCACCACTCCCCGTCTGACCGATCACGACGGCTACGACTGGCATGTGCACTACTTCGCGCCGGGCGCCTCCGTGGCCGACCACCTCGCCGCCGACTGCGGGATGGCGCTGGCCTTCTTCGTGGTGGCCGGGGAGCGGGAACGGCTGCGGCGCTGTGAGGCGCCGGACTGCCGGCGTGCCTTCGTGGATCTCTCCCGCAACCGCTCGCGCCGCTACTGCGACAGCCGCACCTGCGGGAACCGGCTGCACGTCGCCGCCTACCGGGCCCGGCGCAAGGAAGCGGCGAGCTGAGCGGAGACGGCCCGGGGACGGCTGCCCGCGGTGCCCGGGCGGTGCGCCGATGCGACGTCTGTCCCGGCGGGTGGCGCCGGGACGGACGTGTACGGCTCACAGCAGCAGCAGGTCGTGCAGCGCAGCCATGAGCAGCAGGCACCCGATCACCGCCAGGAAGATCATCAGCGGTGGCTGGGAAAGGGCGAAGAGGCACCCGCGAGGCTCGTCCTTCGGCGGCGCGGCCTCGCTCTGCGTAGTGTCCAGCATCTCGCGGCAGATCATGGCGCACCCGGCGCCGCGGCCGCGATCAACGCCCGGGGATCTCGCAGGTTGCACCGAATACCGTGAGGTCTCGCTCGGATGGTGAACGATTCCGGCCGCCCCGGGAACCGACTGTGACCCTTCAGCCAGTTATGTGACTGTCATATGCCGTGCTTCTTGAGGATGGCCTCGATGTCGCTGAAGTCCTCCGCCGCGCCGGTGGAGCGGGGCCCGGCCGACCGGGGGCCGGCGGGGCGTGCCGTGGGGCGGGTGGCCCCGCCCAGGGGCGGCGCCGAATCGGCGGGCGCCACCGCCTCCCGCTCCGCGCGTCCGGCGCCGGTGGTTCCGCGCCGGCGCTCCACCGCGCGCGTGCCCGTGAACAGGAGCCAGGCCGCGCCCAGCACTCCGAAGCCCGCCCAGGCGGTCGGGCTCAGCGCGGTGTCGGCGAGCCAGCCGACGACCCCGGTCATCACCAGGCCGATCGGCACGAGCGAGTAGGCCGCGAGGCGGGCCGCCGTCAGGAAGCGTCTGCGGTAGGCCGTGACCACCGCGATACCCAGGCCCGCCACGGAAACGGCGGAGCACACTGTCTCGGGAAGCATCCGGTCCTCCTGGCGGGCTCGGTTCGTCGCTTCCATCGTGCACCGCCCGATCCCCGCGAGGCCATGGTCCAGCCGGACATCGGGGACATCTCCGGGTCCTCTCCTACGGAAGTACCGGTGCGCGGCCGACCGCGTGCGCCGAGGTCCCGGTTGGGGCGCCCCGCCCGGCCTGGAAGACTGGTGGGCATGAGCGACTCCTCCCCCGCACGCGCCGATGCCCTCGTCCTCGACGTCTGGTGCGAGCTGCAGTGCCCCGACTGCCGTACCGCCCTGGACGACGTACGCGCCCTGCGCGCCCGCTACGGCGACCGGCTCCGGCTGCGTCTGCGGCACTTCCCGCTGGAGAAGCACAAGCACTCCTTCGCCGCCGCGCAGGCCGCCGAGGAGGCGCTGGAGCAGGGCAAGGGCTGGCCGTACGTGGAGGCCGTACTGGAGCGGGTCGCGGAGCTGGACCGTCAGGGAGAACCCTTCCTGGTCGAGGTGGCGCGGGAGCTGGGACTGGACGCGGAGGAGTTCGACACCGCGCTGATCGACGGCCGGCACATCCTGGCCGTGGACGCCGACCAGGCCGAGGGGAAGGCGATCGGCGTGACCGGTACGCCGACGTACGTCATCGGCGGCGAGCGTCTCGACGGCGGCAAGAGCCAGGAGGGCCTGCGCGCACGCATCGAGGACATCGCGGACCGCCTGCTGGCCGGCCGCGCCGCCGGGCAGGCCTGAGCACCGGCCGGGCCGGCCCGCCGGCATCCGTGGCGGGCCTGATCGGTGCCGTGCGCCGGCCGGACACCGACGGCCCCGAGGAGATCCGGGAGGCGGCCATCCGGGCGCTGCGCGACGGGCGCGGCAACCAGTACCCGCCGGGCCCCGGCGTCCCCGAGCTGCGCACCGCGATCGCCGCGCACCACCGCCCTCGGGCCCCGGCTACAGCAAGGGCTTGCTCAGGCAGTGGAGCACCGGTTCGTAGCCGAGTGACGCGTACAGGTGCTCGGCGGGGGTGTTGCCCGCGAAGACGTTGAGGCCGAGGGCCGGGCGGCCGGACTCGGCCGCCTGGCGTTCCGCGAGGAGCATGAGCGTACGGCCGTGTCCGCGGCCCCGGTGGGCCGGGGACGTCTGCACGTCGAACACGAACGCCTTGGTCTCCTGCACCGCCACCCACAGGGTGCCCACCGCGCCGCCCTCGTGTTCCAGCACGCTGAAGAGCATGCCGTCGGTCGCGAGGCCGTGCGGCAGCAGCCGGGCGTGGTCGTCGCGGGACTTGGCCCGGGCGGCTGCCTCGGGGACGCCGAGATCGGTCCACGTGCGGGCGAACCGTTCGCTCTCCGCCGCCGCCCAGGCGGCGTACTCCTCCTCCGTCATGGGCCGCGCGCGGCTGCCCGCGGGCAGCGCGGGCGGGGTGCCGCCGAGGCGTTTCTCCATGCCGCGGTTGCGCACGGTGTAGCCGAGGGTGTGGAACAGGCGCAGGGCGGCGCCGGCCGTGACGGGCACCAGGACCTCCATCTGCACGCAGCCCCAGCCCCGGGCCGCCTCCTCCGCCGCGAGCGCCGCCACCGTGCCCCGTCCGCGCCGCCGGTCGGGCTCGGCGATCCGCAGGTCGACGATGCGGGCCACCGGGTCGCCGAGGGACGGCGAGGTGCCGAGGTGGATCTCGCCGACGGGACGGCTGTTCACGCACACCGCGTAGCGCCGTGAGCGGGTCCCGTCGGGGTTCTGCCGGAGCGGCTCGGCCGGCCGCAGGGTCGTCGTCATCCAGGTGTTCTACCCACGCCCACCCGCCGAGTCAGCCGGTTTTCCCGGTTCAGGGGTCCAGGTCCCGCCCGGACCGCTCGTCGAAGACGCGCATCGCCTCGGCGGTCACCGGGCCCCGGATACCGGGCAGTTCGCGTCCGTCGATCCGGTGCAGGGCCTGTACGTCCCGCAGGCTGGAGGTGAGGAAGACCTCGTCGGCGCGCTGGAGGACGTCCAGCGGCAGGTCGGTCTCCCGGGCCCCCGTCCACTCGACGACCAGGGCGCGGGTGATGCCGGGCAGGCAGCCGGAGGCGACCGGCGGGGTGTGGATCTCGCCGTCCAGGACGACGAAGACGTTCGTCGCGGTGCCCTCGCAGAGCCGTCCGGCCGTGTTGCCCAACAGCGCCTCGGAGGCGCCGTGTCGGCGGGCGCGGTCGAGGGCGACGAGGTTCTCGGCGTACGACGTGCTCTTCACGCCGGCGAGGGCGCCGCGTTCGTTGCGGGTCCAGGGAACGGTGACCGCCGCGGTGGAGTCGGGGCGGCGGGTGGTCTCGCCGACGGCGACCACCAGGGTGGGTTCCCGCTCGCCGCGGCCGGTGCCGAGCGGGCCCCGGCCGCCGGTGCAGGTGATCCGCAGCCGGCCGAGCGGCATCGGGTTGGCGTCCAGTACGGCCGCGCAGGCGCGGCGGATCTCGTCGTGGTCGGGGTCGGGCAGGCGAAGGACGCGGGCGGAGCGGGTCAGCCGGGCGAGGTGCCGGGTGAGCGCGAACGGCTCGCCGTGGACCGTCTTCACGGTCTCGAAGACGCCCTCGCCGACCGTCAGGCCCCGGTCGAGGACGGAGACCAGGGCGGATTCCGCCTCCCGCAGCCCGCCGTCCAGCCAGATCCTCATCCGAGCGCCTCCCCGGTGTCCTCGTACGCGCCCGAGGCCACCGCGAGCAGCCGGGACGCCTTCAGCTCGGTCTCCCGCCACTCCCCCTCCGGGTCGGACCCCCAGGTGATGCCGGCGCCGCTGCCGAAGCGCAGGACGCCCGCGGCGCGGTCGATCCAGAAGGTGCGTATGCCGACCGCCAGCTCGGCGGTGCCCCGGTCGGCGTCCACCCAGCCGATGCCGCCGCAGTAGGGGCCGCGCGGTGCCGTCTCCAGCGCCTCGATGATCCCGAGGGCGCTCGACTTGGGGGCGCCGGTGACCGAGCCGGGCGGGAAGGCCGCGGCCAGCAGTTCCGGCCAGCCGGCGTCCGCGCGCAGCTCGCCGCGCACGGTGGAGACGAGGTGGACGAGGCCCGGGTGCTTCTCCACCGCGCACAGGTCGGGGACGCTCACGCTGCCGGTCGCGCAGACCCGCCCGATGTCGTTGCGGACCAGGTCCACGATCATCACGTTCTCGGCGTAGTCCTTCTCCAGGAGGTCCGCCTCGGTGCGTCCGGTGCCCTTGATCGGCCCCGACTCGACGGTGCGGCCGTCCCGGCGCAGGAACAGCTCCGGCGAGGCGGTGGCGATCTCCACGCCGTGCTCCGGCAGCCGGATCGTGCCCGCGTACGGCGCGGGGTTGCCGCGGGCCAGTACGGCGGTCAGGGCGTCCACGTCGGCGCCGGGGGCGACGGGCGCGCTGAGCACCCGGCAGAGGTTGGCCTGGTAGACCTCGCCGGCCGCGATGTGCGCGCGGATGCGGCGGACGGCCGCCGTGTACGCGGCGCGGTCCAGGGAGGAGGTCCACTCCCCCGGTCGCGGGCCCCGCCAGCGGCCGGGGCGCGGCGCGGGCACCGGCTCCTCGCGTACGTCCGCGAAGCGGGCGCAGGTCAGCCGGCCCTCGAAGTCCGCGCAGACGGCCCAGAAGCCGGTGGAGTCCAGGGCGGCCGGGTCGCTGGTGACGTCGAGCAGACCGGTGGCGACTCGGTCGCCGAAACGGGCCAGAGGGGCGAGTCCCGAGGGGTGGTGGAGCACGTGGTCGAGTCTAGGCCGGGTGTCCCGCGGGTGGCCCCGGGATGTCCCGGAGGGGGCGCTGACCGCGAGGTACGCGGGGCGCACCGCAGCACGCTGCGCAAACGCGTTTTTGTGCTGGCCCAGGAATCCGCTAGAGTTCAACACGTCGCCGGGACGCGGAAGCGGACCGGAAACGACAAGCGGACGTAGCTCAGTTGGTAGAGCGCAACCTTGCCAAGGTTGAGGTCGCGAGTTCGAGCCTCGTCGTCCGCTCGAAGGAAGAAGGGGTCGTCCCGATCCCCTACACTCCTGGTGGAGTGGCCGAGAGGCGAGGCAACGGCCTGCAAAGCCGTCTACACGGGTTCAAATCCCGTCTCCACCTCCAAGGACGATTAGCTCAGCGGGAGAGCGCTTCCCTGACACGGAAGAGGTCACTGGTTCAATCCCAGTATCGTCCACTGGATCCTCGGATCCCGGATCTTCTCGAAGGTCCCCCGCGCGATTAGCTCAGCGGGAGAGCGCTTCCCTGACACGGAAGAGGTCACTGGTTCAATCCCAGTATCGCGCACTGTCTGTGACTCGCAGGTCACGGTTCCCGGACGATTAGCTCAGCGGGAGAGCGCTTCCCTGACACGGAAGAGGTCACTGGTTCAATCCCAGTATCGTCCACACAGCAAGAAGCCCCCGGCCGTCTCGTACGGCCGGGGGCTTCTTCGTGCGCTCAGCTGGAGAACAGCATGCGGCCGAAGCTCTTGTGGCGCTGGTGGCCGTAGTGACCGTGGTCGCCGTGGTGACCGCCGTGCGGGGCGCCCCAGGCGGGTGCGGGCGGGGCCGCCGGGTAGGCCTGCGGAGCGGACGGCGGGGGCGGGGCCGGCTGCGACCACTGCGCCTCCAGCCGGGTCAGCGCCTCCAGCTCGCCGTAGTCGAGGAATATGCCGCGGCAGCCGCTGCACTGCTCGATCTGGACGCCGTTGCGGTTGTAGGTGTGCATCGGCGCATGGCACTTCGGACACTGCATGCTCGGCTCAACTCCTCGCCGGTCGGTACCGCTTCGTGTTCCCCCAGGACAGACTCCGTCCGGTCCCGGGCGGTTGCAGCCTAGTCCGGGTTTTCCGGCGCCGGTCCCGAAGGGTGCGCGGGGGCGGACGGCATGCGCGCGCAGGCGTCCGCCACGGCCTGCTCCACCTCGTCCAGCGGGCGGCCGGCGGCGAGCGCCTTGGTGATCGCCAGGGCGGCCGTCTGCACGGTGAGCGCGCGGGCCGGGACGTCCAGCGCGGGCCAGGGATCGCCGTCCGCGGGCACGGCCGGGCCGCCGGCCCGCCGGTAGGCGGTCAGGAAGCGGGTCCACTCGCCCGGCGGGAGGAGTCCGCAGGCGTACCAGGCGGCGGGGCGGGCCAGGTCCCAGGCGGGGACGCCGGTGCCGAGGTCGTCCACGTCGATGAGCCGCCACGGGCCGCCCGGGGCGGGGTACCGGACGAGCTGGCCGAGGTGCAGATCGCCGTGGCAGAGGGCCGCCGGGCCGGGCATCGGCGCCTTCGCCCTGGCCCAGGCCGGCAGGGCGGCCCAGGCGGCGAGGACCGGGCGGGCGGCGGGGCGGGCGGGCGCGTCGGGCGCGGTGCGCAGGGCCGAGCGGAGCCGGTCGAGGGCGCGGGCGGCTTTGGCGGGGCCGCGCATCCGGGGGAGACCGGCGGAGACGGGGGCGCGGTGCAGCCGGGCCAGCAGCGCGGCCACGGCCTCCCAGGGGGCCGCGTCCGGGTCGTCGGGGTCGACGGGGGTGCCGTACGGCCAGAGGGTGGCGAGGCGGTCGTGCGGATCGCGCAGCGGGGCCGGGGCGGGGGTGAGGGGTGGCAGCAGTACGTCCGGGAGCCGGGCGGCCGTGGCGACGCGGAGGGTCAGCGCGGTGCGGTCGGTGCCGGGGGCGTGTGCCTTGGCCACGGCGTCGGCGTGACGGACGACGGTGGCGTCGGGGCGGGTGGCGAGGGGGGCACCGGCGCAGGAGCAGGGGGCGGGGGTGCCGCGGGGGTGGGCTGCCGCCTCGGCGTGGGCGGTCAGGGCGGATACGAGGGGATCCGCGGGGGCGGGGGTGGCCGCGGCCGTGCGGGGGGCTGTGTCTGCGGTCAAGGCTGCCTCGGGAAGGGTGGCTGTCCGGCCGAGGGTACCCGGGGGGCCGGGCGGGGAGACCGGGGGTGGTCGCGAGTACCGGTGAGGGTCGCTCGCCCGTGTCGGCGGGGTGCGGCGAAGGCCGGCGGCGGGGCGCCCGCGGGGGACGCGGGAACCTCGCGGGCCGGGGCCAGGGGCTCGGAGCCGCGCGGCGGCAGAAGTCCGCCGCCGTGACGGCGGGCCGCGACGTGGTGGCGGGAAACGGCTAATGCCGGCGCGGCTCCCCAGCCGCGCCGGCATTGTTGCCGTCCGCCGTACCCCCGTCCCCACGGGGTTGCATGGATCGATGTCCCCGCCCGGACCGCTCTTCCGGGCCTGGGGTCGCCGCTCAGCGCCCCAGCATCGCACCCACGGACGACGCTTGTGTGGCCACCGTCTCCCAGCCGTCGAAGACGAGCAGGAGCAGGGCCGCGAGGGGAAGGGCCATGAGCGTCGCCACCAAGGGGTGGCGGCGGCCCGTCCGGCGGGGAGCGAACGCCGTGCGTCGCGGTGCCGTGTGGGCCATGGTCCCTCTCCTGACTGTTCGGTTGTCGTCGGCAGCGGCGGGCGTCCTGGCTCGGGGGACGAGTACCGCACCCGCCGCTTGTCCTCAAATCTAGGCGCGGCCCCCGCGGGTGACGTCATGCCCTCGTACCGATTGCCGGGCCTCCGCGAGGATGAGCCCCGAGCCGCGAAGTACTCCCCTGGGTGGAGAAGCGGGCCCGGGTATCGGGGTCTTCCCGGAGGGGGCGCCCGCCCTGTCCGGTCATTTCGGAAGTATCCCGCTCACCGGGGGGAGTGACTTCGATCACTCGGACCGGTGTCCGAAGGGGGCCCGGGAGCCGGCCGCGAGGCGGGGCCCGGGCCCGCCCGGGGACGGTCCCTGCCCGGCGTCCGGCGGGGGTGGCACCGGGGATGCCGCCGCTCCGCGCGAGCTCAACCTCCCGGAGCGGCAGGCGGGTTGGGAGCCCGGCCGGCTCGAAGTCGCCGTAATCCACGGCGTGCTGACCGGGTTTCACCTCCCCTGGACGGCCCGCACAATCCGTCCCGCCGAGAGGGCGCGGCCTCTGCGCGCGGGCGGCCGTGGAAACGTAAGCTGTGCCACGTCACAGGGACCGGGCAGCGGGGATGAACATGGCGATGATGCGCCTGAGGCGCGAGGACCCGCGCGTCGTCGGCTCGTTCAGGCTTCACCGACGGCTCGGCGCGGGCGGGATGGGCGTGGTGTATCTCGGCTCCGACAAGAAGGGGCAGCGGGTCGCGCTGAAGGTGATCCGGCCGGACCTGGCGGAGGACCAGGAGTTCCGGTCGCGGTTCGCGCGCGAGGTGTCCGCGGCCCGGCGGATCCGCGGCGGCTGCACGGCCCGGCTGGTCGCCGCCGACCTGGAGGCCGAGCGGCCGTGGTTCGCCACCCAGTACGTGCCCGGCCCCTCCCTGCACGACAAGGTCGCCGAGGAGGGGGCGCTCGGCGCCGCGGACACGGCGGCGATCGGCGCGGCCCTGTCCGAGGGGCTGGTCGCGGTCCACGAGGCGGGAGTCGTCCACCGGGACCTGAAGCCCTCCAACATCCTGCTGTCTCCCAAGGGCCCGCGCATCATCGACTTCGGCATCGCCTGGGCCACCGGGGCCTCCACGCTCACCCATGTGGGCACCGCGGTCGGCTCCCCCGGCTTCCTCGCGCCCGAGCAGGTGCGCGGCGCGGCGGTCACCCCGGCCACCGACGTCTTCTCCCTGGGCGCGACCCTGGCGTACGCCTCGACCGGCGACTCGCCGTTCGGGCACGGCAGTTCCGAGGTGATGCTGTACCGGGTGGTGCACGAGGAACCGCACCTGGCCGGCGTACCGGACGCGCTGGCTCCACTGATCCGGGCCTGTCTGGCGAAGGACCCCGAGGAGCGGCCCAGCACGCTCCAGCTGTCGTTGCGCCTGAAGGAGATCGCCGCCCGGGAGGCGCAGGGGCTGAACGACGTACGGCCGCCCCATCCGCGGGCCGCCGAGGCCGACCGGCCCACCGGACGGCTCGCCGACACCTACCCCGAGCCGCAGCGCGTCCAGCGGCGCGGCTCCCCCGGGACGCCGCCGTCCCGCGGGGGTGCCCCGGCCCGGGGCGGTGTGCCGTCCAGGGGCGGGGTCCCCACGCGCGGGGACGTGCCGTCCCGTGGGGGCGCGGCCGCGCGCGGCGCCGGGCGCGGCGGTGTCCCCTCCGCCCGGCCGGGTACGGTGCGGCCCACCCCGGCACCTCGCGGCGGCGGCCCGCGTTCCGGCGGCGGCCGTCCGGCTCCGCGCGGTGGTGCCGGGCGGCGCCCGGCGGGGGGTGTGCGAAGGCCGGCCAATCCGCGGCTGCTGCGGCAGCGGCTGTTCGTGTTCGTGGTGGTGACGCTGCTGGTGGCGCTCGGCATCGCGGTGGCCCAGGGCTGCCAGGGCCCGGCACGCGGGCTCGGCGGCGACGGCGGAGTCCGGCGGGAGCGGCACGCGCAGCCGGTTCGTCCGGCGCAGCCGGGCCATGAGGTACGGACCGTGACTGCGCCGACGGGTGACGGCGCGCCCGCGGCCGACCAGCGGGCGTAGCGCCCCGGGTCACGACGCCCGGGAGCGGGAAGCCGGCCGGGCGCCGGAAGCGGGGCCCTCGCCCGGGACCCCGGGGACAGCGGCCGGGTGCCGGGTGCGGTGCCGCAAACCCGGCGGGGCGCCGGGTGCCGTCCCGCCGGTCAGGACGCGGGGCGGCCCGTCGCCACCGCGTAGAACGCCACCGCCGCCGCCGCGCCCACGTTGAGGGAGTCGACGCCGTGGGACATCGGGATGCGGACCCATGCGTCGGCGGCGGCCAGGGCCTGCCTGGACAGGCCGTCGCCCTCCGCGCCGAGCATGAGCGCCACCCGGTCCATGCGGTGCGGGGCGGCCTCGTCCAGGCTGACGGCCTTCTCGTCCGGGGTGAGCGCGAGCAGGGTGAAACCGGCCTCGTGGACCGGGTCCAGCCCCTTCGGCCAGGTCTCCAGCCGGGCGTACGGCACGGAGAACACCGCGCCCATGGACACCTTGACGCTCCGCCGGTACAGCGGGTCGGCGCAGTCGGGCGACAGCAGCACCGCGTCCATGCCGAGGGCCGCCGCGGAGCGGAAGATCGCGCCGATGTTGGTGTGGTCGTTCACCGACTCCATGACGACCACGCGGCGGGCGGTGCGGAGCAGTTCGACGGCCGTCGGCAGGGGCTTGCGCCGCATGGAGGCGAGGGCGCCGCGGTGCACGTGGTAGCCGGTGACGCGTTCGGCGAGTTCCGGGCTGACGGCGTACACCGGCGCCGGGACTTCGTCGATGACGTCGCGCATGACGTCGATCCACTTGGCCGAGAGCAGCATCGACCGCATCTCGTAGCCCGCTTCCCCGGCCCTGCGGATGACCTTCTCGCCCTCGGCGATGAACAGGCCCTCCGCGGGCTCCCGCCGACGGCGCAGCTCGACGTCGGTGAGGCCGGTGTAGTCGCTCAGGCGCGGGTCGTCGGGGTCGTCGACGGTGATGAGATCGGCCACAGGTGATACTGCCTTGTCCTGGAAGTGCTGAACGGCTGGGTGATGCTTGAGTTACCCGGGGTTGCTCCGGGGTTGCCCCGGGCGTGCGCGGTCAGGCGGCGGGCTCCGGTCCGACCCGTACGACCTCGCCGACGACGATGACCGCCGGGGGCTTCACGTCCTCGGTCCGGACCGTCTCGGCGACCGTGGCCAGGGTGGCGTCCACCCGGCGCTGGGCGGCCGTCGTGCCCTCCTGGACCAGGGCCACCGGCGTCGTCGGCGGCTTGCCGTGCGCGACGAGCGTCTCGGCGATCTTCCCGATCTTGTCGACGCCCATCAGGACCACCAGGGTGCCCGTGAGCTTCGCCAGCGAGGGCCAGTCGACCAGGGAGCGTTCGTCGTCGGGCGCGACATGCCCGCTGACCACGGTGAACTCGTGCGCGACCCCCCGGTGCGTGACCGGGATGCCGGCGGCGCCCGGCACCGAGATGGAGCTGGAGATGCCGGGGACCACCGTGCACGGGATGCCGGCCTCGGCGAGCGCCTGGACCTCCTCCATGCCCCGGCCGAAGACGAACGGGTCGCCGCCCTTGAGCCGGACCACCGCCTTGCCCTGCTTGGCGTGCTCGATCAGCGCGTTGTTGATGGCCTCCTGGGCCATGTAGCGGCCGTAGGGGATCTTGGCCGCGTCGATCACCTCGACGTGCGGCGGCAGCTCTGCGAGCAGATCGCGCGGGCCCAGCCGGTCGGCGATGACGACGTCCGCCTCGGCGAGCAGGCGCCGGCCCCGGACGGTGATCAGGTCGGGGTCGCCGGGGCCGCCGCCCACCAGGGCCACGCCGGCGGTGCGGGTGCGGTGGTGCGGGGCGACGAGGGTGCCGTCGCGCAGGCCCTCCACGACCGCGTCCCGGATGGCCGCGGTGTGGCGGGGGTCGCGGCCCCGGGCGTGCGTGGTCAGTACGGCGACGGTGACGCCCTCGCTGTGGCCGGTCGCCGGGGTCCACGCCGTGGCCTGGTCGGCGTCGTCGGAGCGGACGCACCAGACGCGGTGCCGCTCGGCCTCGGCGGAGGCGCGGGTGTTGGCGGCGTGGTCGCTGGTGGCGATGAGGGCGTACCAGGCGTCGGCGAGGTCGCCCTCGGCGTAGGCCCGCCGCTCCCAGGCGATCTCGCCCGCCTCGGCCATGGCCTCGACCGAGGGGGTCGCCTCCGGGGAGACGACGGTGATGTCCGCGCCGGCCGCGATCAGGGCCGGGAGGCGGCGCTGGGCCACGGTGCCGCCGCCGAGGACGACCACGCGGCGGCCGGAGAGGCGGAGGCCTACGGGATAGGCGGGGTGTTCGGCCATGAGGGCGTCCTCCGGTGGCTTTGCGGTGGCGCTGACGTGCGGATTTTACGTGGGCGGCGGTGCGGGTGGGGCGGGTGTCCGATGGCTGGGCAGGCCGGCCCCGCCACCGCTGCGGGTGCGGGACGGCGTGCCCGTCGTTCGGCCCGGGTGCTTCCCGGGCCGAACGCGCGGACACGGGCCCACGGACGCCGGCAGGCGCCCGGTACCGCGCGTACCGGGCGCCCGTCCCTTACTTCTCGGTGACGCCCGCCGCGTCGAACGTGGCGACCTCGTGCATCGCCCTCGCCGTGCTCTGCACGAGCGGGAGCGCCAGCAGGGCGCCCGTGCCCTCGCCGAGACGGAGGTCGAGGTCGACCAGGGGGCGCAGGCCCAGCTTGTTCAGCGCCGCGACATGGCCGGGCTCGGCACTGCGGTGGCCGGCGATGCAGGCCGCGAGGACCTCGGGGGCGATCGCGCGGGCGACGAGGGCCGCCGCGCCGGCGCTGACGCCGTCCAGGATCACCGGCGTGCGCAGGGACGCGCCGCCGAGCAGCAGGCCGACCATGGCCGCGTGCTCGAAGCCGCCGACGGCCGCGAGGACGCCGATCGGGTCGGCCGGGTCCGGCTGGTGGAACTCCAGCGCGCGGCGGACGACGTCGGTCTTGCGGGCCAGCGTCTCGTCGTTGATGCCGGTGCCGCGCCCGGTCACCTCGGCCGGGTCGGCGCCGGTGAAGACGGAGATCAGCGCGGCGGACGCGGTGGTGTTGGCGATGCCCATCTCACCGGTGAGCAGTGCCTTGTTGCCGGCCGCCACCAGGTCGCGGGCGGTCTCGATGCCCACCTCGATGGCCGCCTTGACCTCCTCGCGGGTCATGGCGGGGCCGGTGGTCATGTCGGACGTGCCACCGCGGATCTTGCGCGGCAGCAGACCCGGCGTGGCGGGCAGGTCGGCGGCCACGCCCACGTCCACGACGCACACCTCGGCGCCGACCTGGGTGGCGAAGGCGTTGCAGACGGCTCCCCCGCCGAGGAAGTTGGCCACCATCTGGGCGGTCACCTCCTGCGGCCAGGGGGTGACGCCCTGGGCGTGCACGCCGTGGTCGCCGGCGAAGATCGCGACGGCGGCGGGTTCCGGGATCGGCGGCGGGCACTGGCGGGACAACCCGCACAGCTGTGCGGAGATGATCTCCAGCATGCCGAGCGCGCCGGCCGGCTTGGTCATGCGCTTCTGGCGCTCCCATGCCTCGCCGAGCGCCTTGGCGTCGAGCGGGCGGATCTGTGCGACGGTCTCGGCGAGCAGGTCGTGGGGTTCCTCTCCGGGCAGGGCGCGGCGGCCGTATGTCTCCTCGTGCACCACCCAGGACAGGGGGCGTCTCCTGGACCAGCCGGCCTGCATCAGCTCGGGCTCGTCCGGGAACTCGTCGACGTACCCGACACACAGGTAGGCGACGACTTCCAGGTGCTCGGGCAGGCCGAGCGCGCGGACCATCTCCCGCTCGTCGAAGAAGCTGACCCAGCCGACGCCGAGGCCTTCGGCACGGGCGGCGAGCCAGAGGTTCTCCACCGCGAGCGCCGAGGAGTAGGGCGCCATCTGCGGCTGGGTGTGGCGGCCGAGCGTGTGCCGGCCGCCGCGGGTGGGGTCCGCGGTGACGACGATGTTGACCGGGGTGTCGAGGATGGCCTCGATCTTCAGTTCCTTGAACTGCTTGGCCCGGCCCTTCGGCAGCGACTTGGCGTAGGCCTCGCGCTGCCGCATCGCCAGTTCGTGCATCGTCCGCCGGGTCTCGGCGGATCTGACGACGACGAAGTCCCAGGGCTGCGAGTGGCCCACGGAAGGCGCGGTGTGCGCGGCCTCCAGGACCCGGAGCAGCACCTCGTGCGGGATGGGGTCGCCGCGGAAGCCGTTGCGGATGTCGCGGCGCTCGCGCATCACCTTCAGGACGGCCTCGCGCTCGGCGTCGGCGTAGGCGGGCGCGGCCGGGCCGGTGGACTGTCGTGCTTCCGCCACCGGGGCCGTGCTCTCTTCCTGGTCGGCGGCCCCGGTCTCCGGGTCCTCCGCGTGCTGTACGACGCCGGGCGCGGGCTCCCCGTCCGCCCCGGCCGGTTCGCCCTCGCGGGGCGCGGGCACGGTGGCCGCCGGTTCCGGCTGCTGCGGTCCGGCTGCGGGGGCCGGGCGGGGGGTGGTGGGCGCCTGGCCCTGCACCGGCACGAACTGCCCGAGCGGCTGCGTCGGGTCCGGTACGGCGGTGTCCCGCGCCGCCGGTGCCTGCGGGACCGGGTGGGACCGGGGCGCGGCGGCCGGTACGGGGGCGGTGGCCTCCACTGCCTGCGGCTGCTGCCCGGGGGCGGGCGCGACGGGGGCCACCGGGGCGGCGGGGGCGGCCTCGGGTGCGACGGGGGACGCCGGAACGTCGGCGCCGGGGGCGGCGGGGGCCACCGGGACGTCGGCTTCGGCCTCGGGGGTGGCTTCGGCTCCGGCGCTGTGCGGGGCGTGCTCGGGGAGCGGCGCTTCCTGCGGCTGGAGCACGGCCGGCTCGGGCGCCTCGACGGGTGCCTGCGGCTGCGGCGCCTCGGCGGATGCCTGCGAGTGCGGCGTCTCGGGGGTCTGCGCTACGGCGGGCTGGGCGGCCGGTACGGCGTCGGAGGCGGCCGGGTCCGGCAGGGCCGGTGCGGCGGCGGGGGCGGCGCCCTGCGGGGCGGCGGGGGCGGCGACCGGAGCGGGGGGCTCGGCCACCGGGGCGACGCCGTCGGCCGGGGCTTCGGGGGCGGCCGGGGCTTCGGGGGCGGCCTGGTCGGTGGCCTGGGCCACGGCCGGGGTCTCGGCGGGAGCCGGGACGGTGGCCTGGGGCATCTCCTGGCCGGCGGCCTGGGCCGGTTCCTGGACAGCGACCGGAATCTCGGCGGGAGCCGGGTCCATGGCCTGGGGCATCTCCTGGCCGGCGGCCGGGTCCGTGGCCTGGACGGCGACCGGAACCTCGGCGGGAGCCTGGTGGGCGGCCTGGGACACGTCCTGGTCCGTGGCCGGGGTCGACTCCTGGACAGCGACCGGAGCCTCGGCGGGAGCCTGGTGGGCGGCCTGGGACACGTCCTGGTCCATGGCCGGGGTCGACTCCTGGACAGCGACCGGAACCTCGGCGGGAGCCGGGTCCATGGCCTGGGGCATCTCCTGGCCGGCGGCCGGGTCCGTGGCCTGGACGGCGACCGGGGTCTCGGCGGGAGCCGGGGCCGGGGTCGCAACCGCGTCTTCGGCCGCGCCCTGGACGGCGGCCCGGGCCGGCTCCTGCGTTGCGGCGAAAGCCTGGTCGGTGGGCGCCACGGGCTCCGGGGCGTCGGCGGCAGGCTGGAGCCGGGCGGGGTCGGTGACCTGCGCGGTGGTCTCCGGCCGCACGGCCGGGGCGGGCTGCGCGTCCTCGGCCGGTTCGACGGCCGCGCTCGGCTGTGCCGCCTCGGCCACGGCGGGTTCGGGGGCCGGGAGGCCGGTCGCCTCGGCCGTCGTGGCTTCGGCCTCGGGCGCGCCCGGCGCACCGCTTGCCTCGGGGACCACGGCCGCTTCGGGGAACACGGCAGCGGCGGCGGCCTCGACAGACGCCGCTGCGGCCTC
Source organism: Streptomyces sp. NPDC029296 (assembly GCF_055569255.1). Classification (NCBI taxonomy): domain Bacteria; kingdom Bacillati; phylum Actinomycetota; class Actinomycetes; order Kitasatosporales; family Streptomycetaceae; genus Streptomyces; species Streptomyces sp. NPDC029296. Next base: position 100,539 of record NZ_JBVHXT010000015.1, on the reverse strand, counting down.
GGCAGCCTGCGCGACCCGCAGGGTCTCCTCGGGCGCCGCCTGGTCCTCGGCTGCCGGTTCCCGCACGGGCTGCGCCGTATCCACGGCGTCCGCAACGGTTTCGGCACCCTCGGACGGCACGTCCGGAGCCGTGCCTTCGGAAGCCGGCGCCTCCGCCGGGACGGTGTACACCACCCCGTCGTGTCCGTGGACGACGGGCACGTGACCGGTGTCGCCGGGCGCGCTCTGGGCCGCCGCCTGGCTCGCGAGGCGGGCCACCGTGGCCTGGGCCGCGTCGGCCGGCTCGGCGGAGGCGGGCGCGGCCGGGCCAACCGTTTCGGCAGCCGGTGCCCGCGTGCCGACCGGAGCCTGGGCCAGGGCAGCGGCCTGAACCGGCGCCTCGGCCCCGGCCGGGGCCCGGCCCTGCGTCTCGACCTGAGCCCCGGCCGGAACCTCCGCCGCCTGGACCTCGCCCGGGACCTGGGCCTGCGCGTCCGCCTGGTCCGGAACCTCGGCCCGCGGCTGAGGCTGCTCGCCGGCCTGCCCCTGCACCTCGGCCTGTGCCTGTCCCTCGGGCGCCGCTCCCCAGGGGGCCGCGTTCCGAGGGGCCGGCTGGGGCTGGGCGTCGAGGTACTCGGGGCCGGGGGCCGGCGGGGCGGGCTGTCGTACCGGTGCTCCGGCGGGGCCGCGGTCGGCGAGGGAGCGGACCGGGCTCGCGGAGGCGTCGGGGATGGGCGGGCCGAGGTGCAGCGGACGGCGCGGCGGCTGCGGCGCGGCCGTCGGGTCGTGCGGCGCCGAGAGGATGGGCGACGGCGGCACCGACGCGGGACCGGAGGCGGGCAGGCGGACGCCGCCGAGGTCGACCGAGCCGGTGTCACGGCCGGCCGTCTCGTGCGGACCCGGCTCGTGGACGGCCTCCACCACCGGTTCCGGAGCGGGTGGCGGCACCTCGTTGCCCCACGCGCCCTGGGCACCCGGCAGCAGCAGGTCCTCGTCCTCGGCGGGCGCCTCGGACAGGTAGGTGTACGCGCCGTGCGCGGGGACGCCCGGCTGTTCCACCATGCCTGCGCTCTCCGGCTGCCCCTCGCCCGGGACCTGGCCGGTGTCGGTCATGCGTACCCCTCGCCCATCGGTTAGTGCTCCTACGACCAGCTCACCCGGAACGGCGCACCGACCGCCCCGCAGTGAAGAACGAGCGTCCGTGCCCAGCGGCACGAACGGCCCGCCGGAAAAGGCGACAAAGCCATTCAGTGGCATTGTCCCGGCCGTTCGGCCGTCGCGACAGCATGATCCGCGACAGCCCGCTGTGGACTGCGCCACGTTGCGCGTCCTCCGGTCCGCCGTACCACACCCGCCCCAAGACGGGCGTGCGATCCGGACATTGGCGAACGAAGTTCGGGTCACCGGTGCGGTACAACGATCGGCCAGCCTACCGCGCGCGGTATGACAACACGATCACGGGGCGCGATCGGGCAGTACCCCGCTGAGCAGGAACGCCACGTTCCGCTCGGTCTCGGTCCAGGCCCGGGTGTCGAGTTCGACGGACTGGACGAGGGCGCACTGGACCCGGTAGCCGTGCTCGGTCAGGTCGCGGCCGACGCGTTCGGCGGCGTCCCGGGTGGCGGCGTGGGTGACGATGCGCTGCGGGCGCCGGTCGGCGACCGCGGAGAGGACGGCCGGTCCTCCGCCGCCGACCCGTACGACGTCCGGCTCGGGCAGGTCCTCCAGGACGTGCGGGGCGCCGCCATGGACGATCTGGAGCTGCACCCCGAAGCGGCGGGCGGCCCGCTCGGCGCGGGCGCAGGCGTGCGGGTCGCGATCGACGGCGATGACGGCCGCGCCGGCGCGGGCGGCCTCGGCGGCGAACGCGCCGGCGCCGCAGCCGATGTCCCACACGAGGTCGCCGGTCCGGGGCCCCAGGCGGGCGAGTTGGGCGGCGCGCAGCAGCTCCTTCTCCCCTTCGCCGAGACCACCGGCCGAACCACCGCCGGGGCCACCGGCCGAACCACCGGAGGGGCCACCGCCCGGGCCACCCCCCGGCCCGTCGCCGTAACCCGCGTCCACTTGGAGGCCGTACCCCTCATCGGGCTGTGGGCCGTAGCTCGCGTCCGGCTGTACCCAGCCCCGCGGGCCGGTGCCCGGGTCGCGGCCGGCGATCCAGCCGCCGCCCTCCCCCGCGCCGGCCCGCCCGCCGATGACGATGACGACGTTGGGGTCGCGCCAGGTGTGGTCGGCGGCCTTGTCGGAGGTGACGACGCTGACCTGTTCGCGTTCGGTGCCCAGTTCCTCGCAGATGACGAAGGTGCGGTGCACGCCCTCCAGCAGCAGCCCGAGTTCGGCGGGGCCGGCGCCCGGCGCGGTGAGGACGGCGACCTTGGTGTGGGCGCGGCAGACGTTCACGGCGCGGCGCAGGGTGCGCGGGTGGGCGACGACCACCTGGGCGTCGTCCCAGGGCATGCCCGCCCGGGCGAAGGCGGTGGCGACGGAGGAGACGGCGGGGACGACCTCGACCTCGAGGCCGAACTCGGGCGCGCGCAGGGTGCGGACGACGCCGAAGAAGCCGGGGTCGCCGTCGGCGAGGACGACGGCGGTGCCGCGGTGGGCGGCGATGCGGCGGGCGGCCAGGGGGAGGCTGCCGAGGCGGACGCGTTCGGCGGTGGGCGGTACCTCGGGCAGCGCCAGGTGGTGGGCGGCACCGGCCACGAGGGTGGCGGCGCCGAGGGCGCCGCGTGCCGCGGCGGTCAGCGGCGAGCCGTCCCAGCCGATCACCGTGACCCGGTCGGCCATCGTCGTCAGTCTCCAGTGGTTCTGCGCGGGTCTTCGGGGAGGGAGCCCGTTCGCGGGCTCCGTGAGCGTACCTGGTGACGCCCGGAAGTCTCAGTTCCAGTCCGAGTACGAGGTGAAACCACTCGCGTCGGCCAGCTGCTCGCCGACCCCGGCGAGGTCCTCGGGCAGCAGGCTCCAGACGATGACGTCGGTGCGTACCCGGGCCCAGCCGCCGTCCTCGGTCCTGGAGCGGGCTATCCAGGCGTTGCGCAGCACGCCCTCGCTGATGCAGCCGATCTTCTGGGCCACCTGCTGGGAGGCGGTGTTGCCGGCGGCGGTGCGCAGTTCCAGCCGCTCGAACTCCTGGTCGTGGAAGAGCCACTGGGCGATGGCGAGGCAGGATTCGGAGGCGTAGCCCTCGCCGCGGGCCCAGGGCGCGATGACGTAGGCCAGTTCGCTGGAGCGCACCCGCCAGTCGGTGTTCTTCAGGTGGACGAGGCCGACGAGCCGCTGGGTGAGGAACTCGGTGACGGCGAGGACGATGCCGTGGCCGCCGGTGCGCTCGCCGGGGGCGAGCCGGGTGATCCAGTGGCGGGCGTCGGCCTCGGTATAGGGGTGGGGGACGGTGGTCCAGGCGACGACCTGCTCGTCGTTCATCATCTCGGCCAGGGCGGGCACGTCGTCCTCGTCCAGGGGACGCAGCACCAACCGCTCCGTGCTGATGGAGATGTTGGGGAAGGTGCTCGTCATGCGCCGCTCCGTAACCTTCGGAAGATTCCTCGGAAGACCGTCCGGGCCGTCAGGTCCGCTGAACTGCCCAGCATGCAGCATGAAACCACCGAAGCGCACGACGGGGTCCGTTCCCGGCGAGGGAGCGGACCCCGTGCGTCGCCGGACGCGGTGGGCGGGCCGTCAGCCGCCGGTCGCGGGCAGGACGGAGCCGTGGTACTTGTCCTTGATGAAGGCGCGTACCTCGGGTGAGACGAGCAGGCCGGCGAGCTTCTTCACCCGTGGGTCGTCCTCGTGGCCGCGTTTGACGGCGAGGAGGTTGGCGTACGGGTTGTTCTTCGCCGACTCCAGCAGGATCGCGTCCTCGGCGGGGCTGAGGCCCGCGTCCTGGGCGTAGTTGTTGTTGATGACCGCGGCGTCCACGTCGTCGAGCGAGCGCGGCAGCTGGGCGGCCTCCAGCTCCTTGAACCTCAGGTGCCGGGGGTTGTCCGCGATGTCGGCGGGGGACGCGTCCGCGCCGGCGCCCGCCTTCAGCGCGATGACGCCGCCGGCGGCGAGCAGCTTCAGGGCGCGGCCCTCGTTGGTGACGTCGTTGGGTACGGCGACGGTGGCGCCGTCGGCGAGGTCGGTGACGTCCTTGGTCCGGTGCGAGTAGACGCCCATGGGCGGCAGATAGGGCTTGACGACCGAGACCAGGTCGGTGCCCTTGGACTTGTTGAAGTCGTCCAGGTAGGGCTGGTTCTGGTAGAGGTTGGCGTCCAGCTCGCCCTCCTGGAGGGCGGTGTTGGGCAGGACGTAGTCGGTGAACTCCTTGATCTCCAGCTTCAGGCCGGCCTTGGCGGCGAGGTGGTCCCTGACGTAGGTGAGCACCTCGCCGGCCGGGACGGCGGTGGCGCCGACGACGAGGGTGCCGTCCTTGCCACCGCCCTTGCCGGAGTCCGTGCCGGAGCCGCAGGCGGTGAGGCCGAGGCCGAGGGCCAGGGCCGCCACCGCGACGACGGACGTGCGCATGGCTTCAGTCCCCCTCCGCGGGTCAGAAGGAGGGGATGACCGAGCCCTGGTACTTGTCCTCGATGAACTTCTTGACCTCGGGCGAGGTGAGGAGCTTGGCGAGCTTGGTCACCCGCGGGTCCTTCTCGTTGCCCTCCTTGACGGCGAGGAAGTTGCCGTAGGGGTTGTCCTTCGGGGACTCCAGGACGAGGGCGTCCTTGGCGGGCTTCAGGCCGGCGGAGATGGCGTAGTTGCCGTTGACCACGGCCGCGTCGACGTCGTCCAGGGAGCGCGGGGTCTGGGCCGCCTCGACCTCCTTGAACTTGAGGTCCTTGGGGTTCTTGGTGATGTCCCGCGGGGTGGCCTCGTTGCCGGCGCCGTCCTTGAGGGTGATCAGCCCGTTGTCGGCGAGCAGCTTCAGGGCGCGGGCCTCGTTGACGGCGTCGTTGGGGACGGCGACGGTCGCACCGCTCTTGAGCTCATCGGCCTTCTTCACCTTGTGGGAGTACAGGCCGAGCGGTTCCAGGTGGACCGTGACGACGGGCACGATGTGGGTGCCGCGCTTCTTGTTGAAGTCGTCGAGGTACGGCTGGTTCTGGAAGTAGTTGGCGCCCACCGACCCGTCCTCGGTCGCCGTGTTCGGCGCGATGTAGTCGGTGAACTCCTTGACCTCCAGGTCGAGGCCCGCCTTCTTCGCCAGCTTGTCCTTGACGAAGTTCAGGATCTCGGCGTGCGGGGTCGGGCTCGCGGCGACGATCAGCGGGCCGCTGGTGTCGGAGGAGCCGGAGTCCTTGTCGGAGCCGCAGGCGGTCAGCCCGAGGGTGAGGGCCGAGGCGGCGAGGACGGCGGTGGTGAGCTTGGCGGTGTTACGCACGAAAAGTGCCTTTCCTTAAGGGTGGTGCGACCCCGGGTACGGGTGACCGGGGAGCCTGGGTGCCTTACGCGACCTTGCTGATCTCGGCCGCCGCGGGCTCCTTGGCCTTCAGCAGGCGGAGCTTCGGGGCGGGTCCGGAGCGGGCGCCGCGGCGGTGCAGGGAGCGGGCGGCGAAGTCGCCGGCGAACTGGATGAGGGAGATGACGACCGCGAGGATCGCCACGGTGATCCACATCAGTTCGGTCTCGAAGCGCTGGTAGCCGTAGCGGACGGCGAGGTCGCCGAGGCCGCCGCCGCCGACCGTGCCGGCCATGGCGGAGTAGCCGATGAGCGCGATGATCGTGGTGGTGGTGGACGCGATCAGCGAGGGCAGGGCCTCGGGGACGAGGACCTTGCGGACGATCGTCCAGGTGTTGCCGCCCATGGACTGCACGGCCTCGACGAGCCCCTGGTCCACCTCGCGCACGGCCGTCTCGACCAGGCGGGCGAAGAAGGGGATGCCGCCGATCGCGAGCGGCACGATCGCCGCGGTGGTGCCGATGGTGGTGCCGGTGACCCAGCGGGTGAAGCTCATCAGCGCGACCATCAGGATGATGAACGGCATGGAGCGGCCGACGTTCACGACCTGGCCGATCACCTTGTTGGCGAACACGTTCTGCAGCAGGCCGCCCCGGTCCGTGAGGACGAGGAGGATGCCGAGCGGCAGGCCGGCGACGACGGCGATCACGGTGGACCAGAGCACCATGGTGAGTGTCTGGCTACACGCGTCCGACAGCAGCGGCTGCATCTCCGACCAGGTCACTTGGCACCTTCCTTCACCAGCGGGGCGTCCTGGCCCACGACGTCGATCTGCAGTCCCTGTTCACGCAGGAAGCCGATCGGGACCACGTTCTCCTCGTAGCGGCCGGGAAGCTCGATACGCATCCGGCCGACCTGGAGGCCGCCGACGGTGTCGATGGCGGCGCCGAGGATGGAGATGTCGATGTTGTAGGTGCGGGCGAGCTGGGAGACGACCGGCTGGGTGGCGCTCTCGCCCTGGAAGGTGACGTCGAGGACGGTCCGGTCGGCGCCGGTGGCCTCGCCGCCCACCGGGAACAGCGCGGCGGCCAGCGTGGAGCCCGGGGTGGCCAGCAGCTCGCTGACGGTGCCGGACTCCACGATCCGGCCGCGCTCCATGAGGGCGGCGGAGTCGCAGATCGACTTCACGACGTCCATCTCGTGGGTGATGAGCAGGACGGTCAGGCCGAGCTGCCGGTTCAGGTCGCGCAGCAGCTGGAGGATGGAGCGGGTGGTCTCCGGGTCCAGGGCGCTGGTGGCCTCGTCGGAGAGCAGCACCTTGGGGTCGCCGGCCAGGGCTCGGGCGATGCCGACGCGCTGCTTCTGGCCGCCGGAGAGCTGGGCGGGGTAGGCCTTGGCCTTGTCGGCGAGCCCGACGAGGTCGAGCAGCTCCAGGGCCTTGCGCGAGCGCTCCTTGCCGGACGTGCCGAGGATCTCCAGCGGCAGTTCGACGTTGTCCTGCACGGTCCGCGTGGACAGCAGGTTGAAGTGCTGGAAGACCATGCCGATCCGGCTGCGGGCGCGGCGCAGTTCCCGGCCGGCGCGCGGGCCGCGTCCGGCCAGGGCGGTGAGGTCCTGCCCGGCGACGGTCACGGTGCCGGAGGTGGGGCGCTCCAGCAGGTTGACGCAGCGGATGAGGGAGGACTTGCCGGCGCCGGACTGGCCGATGACGCCGTAAACCTCGCCTTCGCGGACGTGGAGATCGACGCCGTCGAGGGCGGTGACCTCACGGCCGCGGGAGCGGTAGACCTTGGTCAGGCCCGAGGTGGTGATCACGTGGGTTTCCGTCACTGTCGAGTGCGCGGGCGTGGGTGGTGCCCGGGCACGGGTGCATGCGGTTGCGGCAGGGAGAGTGTCCGTGCGGCTTCGTACGGCCTACGGCGCACGGACATGCCACGGGTCTCGCTTCGGGGCGCGAGGCTCAGCTGATGCGGGGGCCCTCTAGAAGGCGCACATTCGACACATCAGGCAACACATACAACGAGCACCGGGCGTCGTGGTCGCCTCGGTCGCAAGGGTGCGGCAGCTCGTCGTGGTCATGCGATCAGTAAACCAGACGGACGGTCCCGACCGGTCGCCGCTGTCCGGATGGTGGACAGCGGCGGACAGCGCGGTCCGGGATCTCAGCCGTGGCGGGATATCGTCACGTCCCGGTCGGTGACCAGTACGGACAAGGCCGACAGGTCGTCCACCACCAGGTCGGCGTCCAGCTCGGCGGCCCGGTGGGTTGTGGCCAACGCCACGGTGGTCATGCCGGCCGCGCGCCCGGCCCGCAGTCCGGCGGGCGCGTCCTCGAAGACGACGCACCGCGCGGGGTCCACGCCGAGCTGCCGGGCGGCGAGCAGATAGGGCTCGGGGTCGGGCTTGCCGCGGGTGACGTCGTCGGCCGCGACCAGGGCCTTCGGCGCGATGCCGACGGCGCCGAGGCGGGCCTCGGCGAGGCGGCGGGTGGCGGAGGTGACCACGGCCCAGCGGTCGGCGGGGAGGGCGTCCAGGAAGTCCCGGGTGCCGGGCAGCAGGCGCACGCCCCCGTTCGGCACGTCCTCGACCTCCAGCTGCTCGACCCGGGCGACCGCCTCCGGCACCAGGCGGGCGGGCAGCAGGTCGGCGACGATCTCGACGGCCGTGCGGCCGTGCAGCTCCACGCGGCCGAACTCCTCGGCGGTGATCCCGTACTCCCGGGCCCAGCGGGCCCAGCAGCGCTCGACGGAGTCGAGGGAGGAGACAAGGGTGCCGTCGTTGTCGAACAGGAGGGCGTGCGCGTGGATCGTCATGGCCCCGACCCTACGGCGTTCGGCGGGGGCGGCGGCTCCGGCGGGTTTGCGCCGTAATAGGGTCACGGCATGCTCAACGCCCTGATGCTGGTGACCGGGGTCGCCGCGCTCCTGCTCGCCGCCTGGTGCGGCTGGGCCGCCTCTCGCGACCAGCCGACGAAGGACTGGCACTTCATCGGCATGGCCGTGGTGTCGGTGCTGGCCCTGGTGCAGCTGGTGGCCGGGATCGTGCAGCTGGCGCGGGGCGAGAAGCCGGAGCAGGGCACGACGATCTTCGTGGCGTATCTGCTGGGCTCGTTCGCGTGTGTCCCGGCGGCGGGGTTCATGTCGCTGGCCGAGCGGACCCGCTGGGGCTCGGTGACGGTCGCCGCGGCCGGGGTGGTGCTGGCCGTCCTGGAAGTACGGCTCTACGACATCTGGGGAGGCTGAGGTGACGGCGGTTCAGGAGAAGCCGGCCCGGCTGATCGGCGGGCCGGGCATGCTGCTGGTCTGGTTCTACGGCGTGATGGTGGTCGGCGCGCTGTCGCGTTCCGTCTACCAGATCGCCACGGAGTTCGACCGGGCGCCGCTGGCGTACACGCTGTCGGCCGTGGCGGGTGTGGTGTACGCGTTCATCACCTACACGCTGGTGCGGGGCGGCGAGACGGCGCGCAGGGCGGCGCTGGTGTGCTGCGCCGCCGAGCTGGCGGGGGTGCTGGTCGTCGGCACGTGGACGCTGGTCGAGCCGTCCGCGTTCCCGGACGCGACCGTGTGGTCGGAGTACGGCATGGGGTACGTGTTCATTCCCGTGCTGCTGCCCCTGTCCGCGATGTACTGGCTGCGGCGGGCACGGGAGCGCGGGGCGGCCTGAGACGGGCGCCCTTCCCCTCAGGCCGTGGCGACGAAGGCGCCCGCCTCCTTCTCCAGGATGATCAGCTCCACCCCGTCGCCGCCCTTGGCCCGGCCCACCGCCTCGTAGCCCGCCTTGCGGTACAGGCGGAGGTTGCCCTCGCTGCGGTGGCCGGTCTGGAGGCGGAACCGGGTGGCGCCGTGCCGCTCGGCCAGTGCGGCCTCGGCGGCGCGCAGCAGCCGGGCACCGATGCCGTGGCCCTGAAGGCGGGGGTGGACGCACAGCTTGGCGATGGCCGCCGCGCCGTCCTCGGTCGCCTTGCCGCGCACCGAGCCGACCACCTCCTCGCCGAGCCGGGCGACGAAGACGCAGTCGGAGGCGACTTCCCGGCGGACGGAGTCCAGGGTCTGCACGAGGGGGTCGATGCGGTAGTTGCCGTACAACGCGGCCTCGCCCTGGAAGCACAGGTACTGGAGCCTGAAGATCTGCTCCGCGTCCTGCTCGGTCGCCGCCGAGATGGTCACGCTCATGCCCATGTGCGCACGCCTCCCGCTCACCTGATCACCTGTCGTCCCCCACTCCTATCCCCGCGCTTCGCACGCCGCAACCTCCGGTGTGAGCAATCTGCGCAGACAAGCCAGACATCTGGCACGTTCCGGTCCCAGACTGCCCTGTGAGATACCCAACTCCCCCGAGATCTCCCGGTAGGTGAGGTCCTTCGGCGAGAGCAGCGCCTCCATCAGGCGCGGGCAGCGGCCGGGCAGGCGGCGGACCGCCCGGCGCAGGGCGCGGTGCCGGGCGGCGGCCAGGGCGTGCTGTTCGGGACCGGGGCCGAGGACGTCGGCGGGTTCCCCGTCGTACGGGCCCTCCCGCCAGGTGGCGTGCCGGCTGCGGCGGGCCTCGGCGCGCACGGCCTCGCGCAGCCAGCCGGGCGGGTCCGGCGGCGGCCCGTCGCTCTCCAGCCGCTCCAGCAGCCGCAGCCAGACGGCCTGTTCCAGATCGCCCGGCTCGCTTCCGCACGCATATGCCTCGGCGGAGGCCTCGGCGGCCAGCAGCGGGCGCAGGGCGGCTACCAGGTCGTGTGTCATATGCGGAACGACGAGCCGCCCCGGCGGCGGGTTGCCGGGGCGGCGCACAGTCACCCCGAACGGGGTGCCGGCCGGTGCGGTGGTTGACGTCGTCAGCCGGCCAGGAAGTCGGCGCGGGCGAGCAGTCCGGTGTCGGCGTTGTCGGTGAAGACGCCGTCGACGCCGGTCGCGAAGTACGTCCGGAAGGCGCCGAGGACGTCGCCGTAGCCGTCGGGGGCGCCGCCCTTGCGGTACTCGGCGGGCAGGAAGGGGTTCTCGTTGCGCAGGGTGTAGGGGTGGACGACGAGGCCCACCCGGTGCGCGTCGGAGACGAGCGTGGTGGGCTCGGCCAGGGTGCCGTCCGCCTTCTTCGGGATGACCAGGTCGACGGTGGGCCCGATGCCCTGCGCGTAGCCGGCGATCTCCCGCAGGCCCTTGGGGGTGACGAGGTCGGCGACCGTGCGCGGGTCGTCCGCCTCGACGAAGTCGTAGGGCCGGCTGTTCGCGGAGGAGAGGAGGACGACCAGGGGGTTGTCGACCAGCCGGTTCAGCCGCTGGATGCTGGTCGGCTCGAAGGACTGGAGGATCACCGGGGAGTGGCGGCCGTCCTTGCCGTACTTGCGCAGCAGCTTCGCCACCCGCTCCTCCAGGCCGAGGCCCAGCTTGCGGAAGTAGGTGGGGTGCTTGGTCTCCGGGTAGATCCAGACCTGCCGGCCGCGCCTGCGGGTCTGCTCGTCCTGCCACTTCAGGACCTCTTCGAAGGTGGGGATCTCCCAGCGGCCGTCGTAGAGGGTGTTGTGCGGCCGGTTGGCGGGGACGCGCTCGACGGCGCGCAGCGTCTTCAGCTCGGCGAGCGTGAAGTCCTCGGTGAACCAGCCGGTGGTGGGGACGCCGTCGAGCAGCTTGGTGGTCCTGCGGCCGGCGAACTCGGGGTGGGCCGCGACGTCCGTGGTGCCGCCGATCTCCGGCTCGTGCCGGCAGACCAGGTGGCCGTCCCTGGTCGGCACCAGGTCGCCCGCCTCGACCACGTCGGCGCCGAGGTCCAGCGCCAGGTCGTAGGAGCCGAAGGTGTGCTCGGGGCGGTAGCCGCTGGCTCCGCGGTGGCCGATGATCGTGGGCACCGGCAGGCTCTTCAGCCCGCGGCCCGCGCGCCCGGCCGTGCGGGCCCCCTCGGCCCGCGCGGTGCCGGGCAGTCCGAGGACCGCTCCGCCCGCGCCCAGCACGGCGGCGCCGAGCAGCGCCCGCCGTCCCGTCGCCCGCGTCTGCCCGTTGTCCTGGTCGCCGCCCATGAGCGCCCTCCTGCCGTTCGGTTCTCCGGTGCGCGCCGATCGTAGGGGCGCACACATGTCCGAAGGGAGGCTCTCGTCCGAACACCGGGGTGCCGTCGGATGTCCGGCGGACGGCGGAGGACGAGGGGGCGCCGGCCAGGGCCGGGGGCCCTGGCCGGCGCGATGTCCGTCACATGCGCACAAGGCTGTTACACGCCGTCCTGGTCACGGCACCGCAGGTAAACCCGTGTCAACAGTTCGTAAGACCTCGGCGAAGCGGGCGTCCCCGATGTGCGCGCGGACGTGCGCCGCGAGTAATGTCCTCACCTGCACAGACTCATATCGCCCCCTTTGACATCGGAGGACCCGTTGTCCCGCTTCGCGCTCATCAAGGCAGTGCTCGGACCGATCATGCGCCTGATGTTCCGCCCCCAGGTGGAGGGCGCGGAGCGCATTCCGGGCGACGGTCCGGTGATTCTGGCCGGTAATCACCTCACCTTCATCGACTCGATCGTGCTGCCGCTGGTCACCAAGCGGCAGGTGCACTTCATCGGCAAGGACGAGTACGTCACCGGAAAGGGCGTCAAGGGGCGGCTGATGGCCTGGTTCTTCACCGGCGTCGGCATGGTCCCGGTGGACCGGGACGGGGCGAACGGCGGTGTGGCGGCGCTGATGACGGGCCGTCGGATCCTGGAGGAGGGCCGGATCTTCGGGATCTACCCGGAGGGCACCCGCTCGCCCGACGGCCGGCTGTACCGGGGGCGCACCGGTATCGCGCGGCTGACGCTGATGACCGGCGCCCCGGTGGTGCCGTTCGCCATGGTGGGCACCGACAAGCTCCAGCCTGGGGGCAAGGGCTTCCCGCGGCCGGGCCGGGTGACCGTGCGGTTCGGCGAGGCCATGGAGTTCTCGCGCTACGACGGCATGGACCGCGACCGCTACGTCCTGCGGGCGGTGACGGACTCGGTGATGACCGAGGTGATGCGGCTGTCCGGGCAGGAGTACGTGGACATGTACGCCACGAAGGCGAAGGCCGCCTGAGACCTCGCGGACGGCGGGCGCGGCGACCGCGTCCGTCCGCCTGCCGGTGGAATCTGCCCCCGACACATCGGGCATTCGGCCGCACCACCGGGCCATATGACCACTCAACATGTCTTATTCAGACATGTTCACACCTTCTCGGCGTACCCTGCTCCGCACGCCCCTCGCCGCCGCGGGCGCGGGATTCCTGGCAGCCTGCACCAGCTCCGGACCGCGGTCCGGCTCCGGCCCCCTGCACCCCGGCGGCGGGGAGAGGTTCGTCCCGGCCGGGCCCAGGGGGTACGTCAATCCCTCGGACCCGGAGGTCCTGGCCGCCGAGCGCAGACGCGGGGCCGGCCGCGAACGCGTCTTCCGGTTCACCTCGGCCGAGGCCGAGGTGGACATCGGCGGGCGCTCCGTCCGGACCTGGGCGTACAACGAGGAGGTACCGGGCCCACTGGTGCGGGTCACCGCCGGTGACGTGCTCGATCTGACGCTGGCGAACCGGCTGCCCACGACGACCACCCTGCACTCCCACGGGGTGCGGCTGCGCTGCGACATGGACGGCGTCCCCGACCTCACCCAGCGGGCCATCCACCCCGGCACCGACTTCCGCTACCGCTTCACCGTCGCGCACCCGGGCACCTATCTGCTGCACTCCCACGTCGGGATGCAGCCCGACCGGGCCCTGTACGCGCCGCTCGTGGTGGAGGATCCCAAGGAACCCCTCTCCTACGACAAGGAGTGGGTGGTGGTCCTGGACGACTGGCTGGACGGCGTGGAGGGCTCCACCCCCGACAACGTCCTGGAACAGCTCAAGCCCGGCGGCGCCATGGACATGAGCGGCATGGCCATGGGCCCCGGCCACCCGACGAAGGCGCACCCGGCGCCGTCCAGGAAGTCCACCGGCCCCGACCGGGTGCTGCACAAGTCCCGCAGCCGCATGCTCCAGGGCGAGGGCGGCAGCGTCGCCTACCCGTACTACCTCGTCAACGGCCGGCTGCCCGACAACCCGTCGGTGTTCCGCTGCCGGCCCGGCGAACGGGTGCGGCTGCGGATCGTCAACGCCGGCTCCGAGACCGCCTTCCGGGTGGCGCTGGGCGGCCACAAGATGACGATCACGCACACCGACGGCTACCCGGTGCGGCACCGGGAGACCGATGCCCTCCTCGTCGGCATGGCGGAGCGGTACGACGTGCTGATCACCGCCCGGGACGGCATGTTCCCGCTCGTCGCGCTCCCCGAGGGCAAGAAGGGCAGGGCGCTCGCCGTCCTGCGCACCGGCAAGACGCGCAAGTCCCTGCCCCCGGGGGACGTCCACCCCCGCGAGCTCGACGGCAACACCGTTCCCGCGCGCCGGCTGCTGCCCCATGAGTCCGTGACCCTGGACGACCGGGTGCCCGACCGCGAGGTGCGCATCCGGATCACCGGGACGATGGCGAAGTTCGACTGGGGGTTCGACCACCGGACCTACACCCCGCAGCAGCGCCACCCGGTCCGCGCCGGGGAGCGGGTACGGCTCACCCTCATCAACGCCACCGACATGTGGCACCCCATGCACCTGCACGGGCACACCTTCGCGGTGACCGGGCTGGACTCGGCGGGCGCCCGCAAGGACACCGCGCTGGTGCTGCCGCACCGGAAGCTGGTGCTCGACTTCGACGCCGACAACCCGGGGCTGTGGATGCTGCACTGCCACAACCAGTACCACTCGGAGAGCGGGATGATGACGGTCCTCGGCTACAAGAAGTGACCCGGCGGGCCCGGTCAGCCGCCGGCGCTCTCCAGTTTCTGGTCCTTCAGCAGGAACCACGCCACCGCGGACGCCGCCAGCAGGACCACCGCGCCCGCCGCCGAGGCCAGGTGGAGGCCGTGGACGAAGGACTCGCGGGCCGCGTCCAGCAGGGCCCGCGCCTGGTGCGGGGGCAGCTGCGCGGCCGCCTCCGCCGCCGCGCCGAGCGACTCGTGGGCCCCGGCCGGGGTGCCGGCCGGACCCGGGAAGCCGCGGTAGACGCCGGTCACGATGGAGCCCAGCAGCGCGATGCCGAGGGCCGCGCCGAGTTCGTACGCCGTCTCGGAGACCGCCGAGGCCGACCCCGCCCGGTCTTTCGGGACGCTGGAGAGGATGACGTCGGCGGTCACCGTGAAGGAGAAGCCCGCGCCGACACCGACCACCAGCAGGGCCGCGCCGAGGACTGGATAGCCGGTGGACCGGCCGATCGTGGTCAGGAGCGCCAGGGCGACGCCGACCGCGGCCAGGCCGCCCGCGACCACCACGCGGACCGAGAAGCGCCGGGCGGCCCGGCCCGCGACCAGACCGGCCGCCACCGCGCCCACCGCGGCCGGCAGTTCCGCGAGGCCCGCCTCGAAGGGACGCCGGCCCTGGACGAGTTGCAGGAACTGGGAGAGGAAGAACACCAGCCCGGACATGCCGAGGACGGTGAGCAGGTCGGCGAGGACCGCCCCGCTGAAGCCGCGGCGCCTGAACAGCCGCATGTCCAGCAGCGGCACCGGCATGGTCAGCTGACGGCGCACGAAGCCGTACAGCGCCGCCGCGCCCAGCAGCCCGGAGCCGAGCGTCGGCCAGGAGAAGCCGTGCGCCGCCGCCTCCTTGACCGCGTAGACGAGGGTGATCACGCCGACCAGCGACAGCAGCACGCCGGCCAGGTCCCACGGGCCCGGGTGCGGGTTGCGGGACTCGGGCAGGGTGCGGACGCCGACCAGCACCAGGACGGCCATCACCGGCAGGTTGATCAGGAAGACCGAGCCCCACCAGAAGTGTTCGAGGAGGAAGCCGCCGGCGATCGGGCCGACGGCCGTGCCGGCGGAGGCGGTGGCGCCCCAGACGCCGACGGCCAGGCTGCGTTCGCGCGGGTCGTGGAAGATGTTGCGGATCAGCGCCAGGGTGGCGGGCATCAGGGTCGCGCCCGCGACGCCGAGCAGCGCCCGGGCCAGGATCATCAGCTCGGGCGTGGTGGCGTAGGCGTTGAGCACGGACAGCGCGCCGAACGCGGTGGCGCCGACGAGCAGGATCCGCTTGCGGCCGATGCGGTCGCCGAGGCTGCCCATGGAGACCAGCAGACCGGCGATGACGAAGGAGTAGACGTCGCCGATCCACAGCAGCTGGGTGCCGGAGGGGTCGAGGTCTTCGCTGATGTAGGGGGTCGCCAGGCCGAGGACGGTGGCGTCGACGGCCACCAGCAGCACGGCCAGGACCAGGACGGACAGCGCCAGCCAGCGGCCCGGGCGCTTCACCGCCTCGGTCGCCGGTGCCGGCCGCAGGGTGCTGGTCATGGTTCCTCTCTTCGCAGAGCACCGCCGAGCAGCAGCTCGGCGATCATGGTCGGGAAGTCCCGGGAGGCCACCCGGCCGTCCAGGGTGGCCCAGGCGCACGAGGCGATGAGCCCGTACAGCGCCTCGGTGAGCCAGACCGGACTGAGGTCGATGCGGAATTCGCCGGCGCGCTGACCGCGCTGGAACAGGGCGCCGATCCGGGCGTCCAGGCGCTGCCAGCCCTCGTTCAGCCCGTCGCCCTCCCACAGCTGGTTCTCGCCGTAGAGGAACGAGAGCAGTCCGGCGGCCGGCTGGATCTCCCGGACCAGCCGACGCACGGCCTCGGCCGCGGGCCCTTCCTCGGGCCGCGCCCGGTCCAGCGCGCCCGCGCACTCCGCGATGCCGAGCTGTTCCAGCGCCCGCACGAGCGCGTCGCGGCCGGCGAAGTGGCGGTGCAGCGTGGCCCGGCTGATCCCGGCGGCCTTGGCGACCTCGTCCATGGTCGCGGTGGATTTGCGGGTCAGCAGGGCGGCTGCGCTGCGCAGCACGTGGTCACGGTCCAGGGCCATGAGACGAGGGTAGCCCAGATGAGACATTAATGTCTCATCATGGGCATGCGTGACTCATTTCCGCAGGTCGTGCGGGGTGCTCGTCAGTGCCAGGGCAGCCGCCGGCGCCGCTCCCAGTAGGCGCCCGGGTCCTCCCGCAGCGTGGCGAGGGAGGCCAGCCGGTCCTCGTCGAGGTCGACGGCGGGCGCGTGCAGGTTGGACAGGAGCTGGGGCACGGTCGCGGCACCGGAGAGGACCACGCCCGCCCAGGGCCGGCGCAGGATCCAGGCGAGGGCGACCGCGTCGCAGCCGAGTCCGGTGGCGGCGGCCACGGCCTCGAGCGCGGCCGGGGCGTGCGGTGCGGCCAGCCGGCCGTTCGCCAGGCCCTCCTTGACGATCACGGTGAGCCCGGCGTCGTGCGCCTCGGCGAGGGCGGGGCCGGCCGAGGTCTCCAGGAGGTTGTACGTCGACTGGACGGTGCGGAAGAGGGGCTCGCCGCCGACCGTGACGGCGAGGGCCGCGCGGATGGCGTCGGCCTGGGCGGGGCCGCTGGTGGAGAAGCCGACGGTGAGGCCCCGGGCGGCGGCCTCCGCCAGCTTGGCGTGCAGGTCCTTGTCGGTCAGGGCCGGGCTGTCCGGCGTCACCGAGTGGATCTGGTAGAGGTCGAGCCGGTCGCCGAGCAGGGCGTCGGTCTCGGCGCGCTGCCGGTCGTAGGCGGCGGGGCTGTGGTCCTTGACCTCGTGCGTCCCGGCGTCCACCGACCAGTCGGCGGTGTAGGTGTAGCCCCATTTGCTGCCGATGACCACGTCGTCGACGCCGGGGTTCTCCCGGAGCCAGTCCGCGAGGAACTCCTCGGAGCGGCCGTAGGAGCGGGCGGCGTCGAAGTAGCGGACGCCCTGGGCGTAGGCGGCGTCGAGGAGTGCGTGGGTGCGGGTGCGCAGCGCTTCGGCGTCGCGGTGCTCTCCGAGGTCCTCGTCGCGGCCGAGGGTGATGTAGCCGGGGCGGCCCACCGCGGCGAGGCCGAAGCCGATGTGGCAGGTGGGGGTGGTCGCCGTGGCCAGTCGGGCGAAGGGCATCGCGGGGTCCGTTCGGTCGGCTCCGATGGGCTCGCTACCAACCTAACCCCGCGATGACCTCCGTGTTCGCCGGCGGGGCGCTCCCCTACCGCTTCTTCTTGGCCTCGGCCCACTCGTGCTGGTGTGCCACGTCCGCCTTGACCTCCGCCAGCTGGACGGCCACCGCGCTCGGGGCCGTGCCGCCCCGGGCGTCGCGGGAGGCCAGGGCGCCGGGGACGTTCAGGACCGTGCGGACCTCGGGGGTGAGGTGCGGGGAGATCCCGGCGAACTGCTCGTCCGTGAGGTCGTCCAGCTCCTTGCCCTCGGCCTCGGCGGCCTTGACGCACTCCCCCGCGACCTCGTGCGCCACCCGGAAGGGCACGCCCCGCTTCACCAGCCACTCGGCGATGTCGGTGGCGAGCGAGAAGCCGGCCGGGGCCAGCTCCTCCATGCGCTCGCGGTGGACGGTGAGGGTGGCGATCATGCCGGTGAAGGCGGGGAGCAGCACCTCCAGCTGGTCGCAGGAGTCGAAGACCGGCTCCTTGTCCTCCTGGAGGTCGCGGTTGTAGGCGAGGGGCAGCGCCTTGAGGGTGGCCAGCAGGCCGGTGAGGTTGCCGATCAGGCGGCCGGACTTGCCCCGGGCCAGCTCGGCGATGTCCGGGTTCTTCTTCTGCGGCATGATCGACGAGCCGGTGGAGAAGGCGTCGTGCAGGGTCACGAAGGAGAACTCCTTCGTGTTCCAGATGATGATCTCCTCGGCGATCCGGGAGAGGTTCACGCCGATCATCGCGGTGATGAAGGCGAACTCCGCGACGAAGTCCCGGGAGGCGGTGCCGTCGATGGAGTTGCCGGCGCTGCCGTGCTCGAAGCCGAGGTCCCGGGCGACCGCCTCCGGGTCCAGGCCCAGGGAGGAGCCGGCCAGGGCGCCGGAGCCGTACGGCGACACCGCCGTCCGCTCGTCCCACTGGCGCAGCCGCTCGGCGTCCCGGGACAGGGACTGCGCATGGGCGAGGACGTGGTGGGCGAAGAGCACCGGCTGGGCGTGCTGGAGGTGGGTGCGGCCGGGCATCGCCACGTCCGGGTGGGCCTCGGCGAGTGCGATCAGGGCGTCCTGGAGGTCGGCGATCAGGCCGCCGATGATCCGGCCGTGGTCGCGCAGGTACATCCGGAAGAGGGTGGCGACCTGGTCGTTGCGGGACCGGCCGGCGCGCAGCTTGCCGCCGAGGTCCGGGCCGAGGCGCTCCAGCAGGCCGCGCTCCAGGGCGGTGTGCACGTCCTCGTCGGCGATGGTGCCCACGAAGGCGCCCGACGCCACGTCCGCTTCGAGCCGGTCGAGGCCGGCCAGCATCCGGGTCAGCTCGTCCTCGGTGAGCAGCCCCGCCCCGTGCAGCACGCGCGCGTGGGCACGCGAGCCGGCGATGTCGTAGGGGGCGAGCCGCCAGTCGAAGTGGACGGACGCGGACAGCTTCGCCAGGGCCTCGGCGGGTCCGTCCGCGAAACGGCCGCCCCAGAGCCGTACGTCACCGCTGTTGCTGCTCACTTGGGTTGCTCCTCGAAGCTCGTGATGTGCCACCGCCTCCGCGCGCGTGCGGGGAGGCGGCCGTCGGGCCGGTGCGGGTGAGGTGACGCCCGCGGGTCAGGCCAGGTCGCGCTTGGCGGCGATCCTGGACGACAGGCTGTAGATGTCGATGAAGCCCTTGGCCGCCGACTGGTCGAAGGTGTCGCCCGTGTCGTAGGTGGCGAGGTCGAAGTCGTACAGCGACTTCTCGGAGCGCCGGCCGGTGACGACCGCGCGCCCGCCGTGCAGGGTCATCCGGATGTCGCCGCAGACGTGCTGGTTGGCCTCGTCGACGAAGCCGTCCAGGGCGCGCTTGAGCGGGGAGAACCACTGGCCGTCGTAGACCAGTTCGCCCCAGCGCTGCTCGACCTGGCGCTTGTAGCGGGCGAGCTCGCGCTCGACGGTGACGTTCTCCAGCTCCTGGTGGGCGGTGATCAGGGCGATGGCGCCCGGGGCTTCGTAGACCTCGCGGGACTTGATGCCGACCAGGCGGTCCTCGACCATGTCGATCCGGCCGACGCCCTGGGCGCCCGCGCGCTCGTTGAGCTGCTGGACGGCCTGGAGGACGGTGACGGGCTTGCCGTCGAGGGCGACCGGGACGCCCCCCTCGAAGGTGATGACCACCTCGTCGGCCTCGCGGGGGGTGGCCGGGTCGGCGGTGTACTCGTAGATGTCCTCGACCGGGGCGTTCCAGATGTCCTCCAGGAAGCCCGTCTCGACGGCGCGTCCGAAGACGTTCTGGTCGATGGAGTACGGGGACTTCCTGGTGGTGGCGATCGGGAGCCGCTTGGCCTCGCAGAAGGCGATCGCCTTGTCCCGGGTCATGGCGTAGTCGCGGACCGGGGCGATGCACTTCAGGTCGGGGGCGAGGGCGACGATGCCGGCCTCGAAGCGGACCTGGTCGTTGCCCTTGCCGGTGCAGCCGTGGGCGACCGTGGTGGCGCCGTGCTTCCTGGCGGCGGCGACCAGGTGCTTGACGATCGCCGGCCGGGACAGGGCGGAGACCAGCGGGTAGCGGTCCATGTACAGGGCGTTGGCCTTGATCGCCGGGAGGCAGTACTCGTCGGCGAACTCGTCCTTGGCGTCCGCGACCTCGGCCTCGACGGCGCCGCACGCGAGGGCGCGCTTGCGGATGACGTCCAGATCCTCCCCGCCCTGGCCGACGTCGACCGCGACGGCGATGACCTCGGCGCCCGTCTCCTCGGCGATCCAGCCGATGGCGACGGAGGTGTCCAGACCGCCCGAGTAGGCGAGTACGACGCGCTCGGTCACGGGGGTTCTCCTCACAGTGCATTCGCTGACATGCATGAGTATGCAGTGCTCTGCATGATTCGTCAATCAGCGTCAGGGGCGGAGAAATACTTAGACAGCCGAAGAAAATTCGCCGATAATCGTCGAACATGGGAAAGACGTACGAGCGCATAGACGGCAGGCTGCGTGCCTTCATCGAGGAGCAGCCCCTCTTCTTCACCGCGACCGCCCCGCTCTCCGGCGACGGCACGGTCAACCTCTCCCCCAAGGGGCTCAAGGGCTCCTTCGTGGTGCTGGACGAACTCACCGTGGCCTACCTGGACTTCGCCGGGTCCACCGCCGAGACCATCGCCCATCTGCGGGAGAACGGGCGGATCACGCTGATGTGGTGCGCCTTCCAGGGCCCGCCCAACATCGTGCGCGTGCACGGCCGGGGCGAACCCGTCTTCCGCGACGACCCGCGCTTCCCGGACCTCCTCGCCCGCTTCCCGGACATCGACCACACCGCGCACGGACTGCGCGCCGTCATCGTGGTGCACGCCGATGTGGTCCGCGACTCCTGCGGCTACGCCGTGCCCTTCATGGCGTACGAGGAGGACCGCGATCTGCACGGGCGGCGCTTCGCCCGCGAGGACGACGCCTCGCTGAGCGCGTACTTCACCAAGAAGGAGCACATCGCGACCAGCCTGGACGGACTGCCCGGGCTGCCGTTGCCGCTGCCGCCGTCTAGCGTCTGAGGCATGCGCCCCGGTGTGGTCCTCGCGCTCGTGTCCGTCTCCTGTCTCGCCCTGCTCGGCGCCGCCCCCGTCCGGGACCCGGCACCGCTGCCGGCCACCATGGCGGACACCGGCGGCGGCAGCCAGCTGATCGTCGCGGAGGCCCCGGACACCGGCGCCACCGAGGGCACGGTGACCTGGTGGGACCTGCGGGACGGGCAGTGGACCCCGGCCGGGTCCGCGCCGGCCCGCTTCGGCGCGGGCGGGCTGGTGGAGGGCACCGCCCGCACCCAGGGCACCGGGACGACGCCGACCGGCCTGTACGACCTCCCCTTCGGCTTCGGCGTCGAGCCGGCGCCGGCCGGGACGAGCGTGGAGTACCGGGCCGTCCAGGACGGTTCCTGGTGGTGCCAGGACAACGGCTCCCGCTCCTACAACCGCTGGGTCGACCCGCTGCCCGCCGACTGCCGCGCCGCCGAGTCCGAGCACCTGGCCGACCACCGCGAGCAGTACGCCCACGCCCTGGTCATCGGCTTCAACTACGACCGGCCCGTGCGCGGGCGCGGCGCCGGGATCTTCCTGCACGTCGACGGGCCGGGGGCGACGTCCGGTTGTGTGTCGGTGCCCCGGGACGCCATGGAGCGGATCCTGCGCTGGGCGGCGCCGGACCGCCGGCCGCACATCGCGGTGGGCACCGAGACCGGGGCCACCGCCGTCACCCGCTACTGAGGCACCCGCACCCGCGCGCCGCTGAACACCACGCGCGCCCGGCATGTATCCGTGGGCGCGCGTCCGGACATCTCCGCGCGGACCCTCCGGCGGAGGATCCCTGACCCCGGCCGGCACGACGTCTTCCTGTACGGGCCGCCCGGGTTCGCCCGGTCGGCGTACGAGGCGCGGCGCGGGGCCGGGGTGCCCGCCCGCCGTGTCCGCCCCGAGTCGTTCGCGCGGTGAGCGGAGCGGGCAGAGCGATGACGAAGAGCCGTCCCGTGCGGCGGACACGCCCGCGCCCGCGCCGGTCGGCGGCCGGGGCGTCAGGCCCGGCCGGGGCACGCACGGTCACCGGGGGCGGATCACGCGGGCGGAGGCGGTCCAGGCGCCCTCGGACGGCCCCGGCGACCGCGGGACGCGGCCGGCCCCCGGCCGGGCCGGGAGACGGCGGCGGCGGGAGGCCCCGGCATGCACGCCGTCTCCGGCACCGGCTGCCGCCGGTCCTCGCAGTGCGCCCCGGACCGGGCCGGTGCCGGAAACCGCCGCCGTCAGTGGCCGTTCTGCGCCAGCCTCAGCAGATGGTCCGCCAGTGCCTGGCCCCCCGTGGGCTCCCGGCTGATCAGCAGCAACGTGTCGTCGCCGGCGATCGTGCCCAGGATGTCGTGGAGTTCGGCCTGGTCGATGGCGGAGGCCAGGAACTGCGCGGCTCCGGGGGGCGTCCGCAGGACCACGAGGTTCGCCGAGGCCTCCGCGGAGATCAGCAGCTCCTGGGAGAGCCGCCGCATCCGCTCCTCCTTCGCCGACTCCCCGAGCGGGGCACGCGGCGTGCGGAACCCTCCCTCGCTGGGCACCGCGTAGATCAGGTCACCGTCGGTGTTGCGGATCTTGACCGCGTTCAGCTCGTCGAGGTCCCGGCTGAGCGTCGCCTGCGTGACGCTCAGCCCGTCGTCCGCGAGCAGCTTCGCCAGCTGGCTCTGCGACCGCACCGGCTGCCGGTTGAGGATGTCCACGATCCGGCGGTGCCGTGCGGTGCGGGTCTGCGGTACGGCGGGCCCGGCCCCCACGCCCTGGTCGTGGTCCTGCGCCTCGCTCATCGTCGTCTCATTCTCCGGATCGTCCGTCCCCAGCCACAGGGCTCGCTGCGTCGAGGATGCCGGGCAGCGCCCCGAGCAGCGCGTCCGCCTCGTCGTCGCGCAGGTTCAGCGGCGGCATGAGCCGTACGACGTCGGGGGCGGGCGCGTTCACGAGGAACCCGGCCTCCTGGGCCGCCGCCTGCGCCTGTGGCGCGTGCGGCCCGGTGAGCACGATACCCAGGAGCAGGCCCCCGCCCCGGACGCCGTGGATCAACGGGTGGTTCAGCGCCTCGATTCCCTCCCGCAACCTCTCGCTCTGCCGCTTGACGTGGTCCAGCAGGCCTTCGCCCTCGATGGTGTCGAGCACGGCGAGTCCGGCGGCGCAGGCGACCGGGTTGCCGCCGAAGGTGGTCCCGTGGTGGCCGGGCCCGAGCAGTTCGGCGGCCCGGCCGAAGGCCACGGTCGCGCCGAGCGGCAGCCCGCCGCCGAGCTGCTTGGCGAGGGTGACGACGTCGGGCAGTACGCCCTCGTGGGCCTGGTAGGCGAACCAGGTGCCGGTCCGGCCGATGCCGGTCTGCACCTCGTCCAGGACCAGCAGCGCGCCGGTGGCGGCGGTGATCGCGCGGGCGGCCTTGAGGTAGCCGGCCGGGGGCACGACCACGCCGTTCTCGCCCTGGATCGGCTCGAGGATCACGAGGGCGGTGTCCTCGGTGACCGCGGCGGCCAGCGCCTGGGCGTCGCCGTAGGGGACGTGGGTGACATCGCCGGGCAGCGGCCGGAACGGGTCCTGCTTGGCGGGCTGGCCGGTGAGCGCGAGGGCGCCCATCGTCCGGCCGTGGAAGCCGCCGTCGGTGGCGACCACGTGGGTGCGCCCGGTCAGCCGGCCGATCTTGAAGGCGGCCTCGTTGGCCTCGGCGCCGGAGTTGCAGAAGAAGACCCGGCCGTCCCGGCCGAAGAGGCGCAGGAGCCGTTCGGCGAGGGCGACGGTGGGCTCGGCCATGAAGAAGTTGGAGATGTGGCCGAGGGAGGCGATCTGCCCGCTGACGGCCGCGACGATGGCGGGGTGGGCGTGGCCGAGCGCGTTGGTGGCGATGCCGCCGACGAAGTCGAGGTACTCCCGGCCCTCGGCGTCCCACACCCGGGAGCCCTCGCCGCGGACGAGGGGCAGGCGCGGGGTGCCGTAGTTGTTCATCAGCGCGCCCTGCCACCGCGCGGTCAGTTCCTGGTTGCTCATGACTCCCCCTGTGCGTCCGGTACGACCATGGTGCCGATGCCCTCGTCGGTGAAGATCTCCAGCAGGATCGAGTGCTGGACCCGGCCGTCGATGACCCGGGCGGTGGTGACGCCGTTGCGCACGGCGTGCAGGCAGCCCTCCATCTTGGGCACCATGCCGGAGCCGAGGTCCGGCAGCAGCTTCTCCAGCTGGGAGGCGGTGAGGCGGCTGATCACCTCGTCGGAGTTCGGCCAGTCCTCGTAGAGCCCCTCGACGTCGGTGAGGACCATGAGGGTCTCGGCGCCGAGGGCGGCGGCGAGTGCCGCGGCGGCCGTGTCGGCGTTGACGTTGTAGACGTGTCCGTCGTCCTCGGAGCGGGCGATGGAGGAGACGACCGGGATCCGGCCGTCGGCGAGCAGGGCCTCGAGGGCGCCGGTGTCGATGCCGGTGATCTCGCCGACCCGCCCGATGTCGACCGGTTGCCCGTCGATCTCGGGGACGTGCCTCGTCGCGGTGATGGTGTGCGCGTCCTCGCCGGTGAGGCCGACGGCGAGCGGGCCGTGCCGGTTGAGCAGGCCGACCAGCTCGCGCTGCACCTGCCCGGCGAGCACCATCCGTACGACGTCCATGGCGTCCTCGGTGGTGACGCGCAGGCCCGCCTTGAACTCGCTGGCGATGCCGTGCCGGTCGAGGGCGGCGCTGATCTGCGGGCCGCCGCCGTGCACGACGACCGGCTTGAGGCCGGCGTGGTGCAGGAAGACGACGTCCTGGGCGAAGGCGGCCTTCAGTTCCTCGTCCACCATGGCGTTGCCGCCGAACTTGATGACGACGACCTTGCCGTGGTGCCGGGTGAGCCAGGGCAGCGCCTCGATGAGGATGCGGGCCTTGGGCAGCGCGGTGTGCTTACGGGTTGTCATGAGGAGTAGGCGCTGTTCTCGTGGACGTAGTCGGCGGTCAGGTCGTTGGTCCAGATGGTCGCGGTCTCGGTGCCCGCGGCCAGGTCGGCGACGATGTGCACCTCGCGGTAGCGCATGTCGACCAGGTCGCGGTCCTCGCCGACGGAGCCGTTGCGGCACACCCAGACGCCGTTGATGGCGACGTTGAGCCGGTCGGGTTCGAAGGCGGCCCGGGTGGTGCCGATCGCGGAGAGGACGCGGCCCCAGTTGGGGTCCTCGCCGTGGATCGCGCACTTGAGGAGGTTGTTGCGGGCGATGGAGCGGCCCACCTCGACGGCGTCCTCCTCGGTCGCCGCGTTGACGACCTCGACCTTGATGTCCTTGCTGGCGCCCTCGGCGTCGCCGATGAGCTGCCGGCCGAGGTCGTCGCAGACCCGGCGGACGGCCTCGGCGAAGTCGTCGTAGTCCGGGGTGAGGCCGCTGGAACCGGAGGCGAGCAGCAGCACGGTGTCGTTGGTGGACATGCAGCCGTCGGAGTCGACGCGGTCGAAGGTGACCCGGGTGGCCGCGCGCAGCGCCTTGTCCAGCACCTCGCCCTCCAGGTCGGCGTCCGTGGTGAGGACGACCAGCATGGTGGCGAGGCCGGGGGCGAGCATGCCGGCGCCCTTGGCCATGCCGCCGACGGTCCATCCTTCCCCGGAGACCACCGACGTCTTGTGGACGGTGTCGGTGGTCTTGATGGCGATCGCGGCCTTCTCGCCGCCGTGCTCGGACAGCTGGGCCGCGGCCGTCTCCACGCCCGCGAGGACCTTGTCCATGGGCAGCGGCACGCCGATCAGGCCCGTGGAGCACACGGCGACCTCGACGGCGCCCCGGCCGAGCACCTCGGCGGCCTTCTCGGCGGTGGCGTGGGTGTCCTGGAAGCCCTTCGCTCCGGTACAGGCGTTGGCGCCGCCGGAGTTGAGGACGACGGCCGAGACCTGGCCGCTCCTGAGGACCTGCTCGGACCACAGCACCGGGGCCGCCTTGACGCGGTTGGAGGTGAAGACGCCCGCGGCGGCACGGCGGGGCCCGTTGTTGACCACCAGGGCCAGGTCGGGGTTGCCGTTCTCCTTGATCCCGGCGGCGATCCCCGCCGCCGTGAATCCCTTGGCTGCCGTGACGCTCACGGTGCGACTCCGATCGTGGAAAGCCCGGTGGTCTCGGGGAGACCCAGGGCGATGTTCATGCTCTGGACGGCACCGCCGGCGGTGCCCTTGGTCAGGTTGTCGATGGCGCTGATCGCGATGACGCGGCCCACGGCGGCGTCGTAGGCGACCTGCACCTGCACGGCGTTGGAACCGTGGACGGACGCCGTGGCGGGCCACTGGCCCTCGGGGAGCAGATGGACGAAGGGCTCGTCGGCGTACGCCTTCTCGTAGGCGGCGCGGACGCCGTCGGCCGTCACGCCCGCGACCGCGGACGCGCTGCACGTGGCGAGGATCCCGCGCGGCATCGGGGCCAGGGTCGGGGTGAAGGAGACCTTCACCGGCCGCCCGGCGACGGCGCCGAGGTTCTGGATCATCTCCGGGGTGTGCCGGTGGCCGCCGCCGACGCCGTAGGGCGACATGGAGCCCATGACCTCGCTGCCCAGCAGGTGCGGCTTGGGGGCCTTGCCCGCGCCGGAGGTGCCCGACGCGGCGACGATCACCGCCTCCGGTTCGACGAGTTGGGCCGCGTAGGCCGGGAACAGGGCGAGGGAGACGGCGGTCGGGTAGCAGCCGGGCACCGCGATGCGCCTGGACCCCGTGAGCGCGGCGCGGGCGCCCGGCAGTTCGGGGAGGCCGTAGGGCCAGGTGCCGGCGTGCGGGGAGCCGTAGAAGGCCTCCCAGTCGGCCGGGTCCTTCAGCCGGAAGTCGGCGCCCATGTCGACCACGAGGACGTCGGGGCCGAGCCGTTCGGCGACGGCGGCGGACTGTCCGTGGGGCAGCGCGAGGAAGACCACGTCGTGCCCGGCGAGGGCCTCGGGCGTGGTCTCGGCCAGCACCCGGTCGGCCAGCGGCAGCAGGTGCGGCTGGAGCGCACCGAGCCGCTGCCCCGCGTTGGAGTTCCCGGTCAGGGCACCGATCTCTACCTCGGGGTGCGCGAGGAGCAGACGCAGGACCTCTCCGCCCGCGTATCCGCTCGCTCCGGCCACCGCCGCACGTACTGCCATGTCCATCCTCCTCTGATGGCATGACTATACGTATCGCTGCACTTTTATGCAATGGACTGGGGCAGCATCACCCAGCGGGAGACGACGAAGGTGACCGGGATCGCCGCGGCGGAGGCGAGCAGCGGGGCGAAGCGGCTCCCGGCGTGCAGGACGTCCACGATCACGTACACCCCGGCTGTCGTGATGAGGAAGTTGGTGAGGTTGGTCAGCGGGAACAGCAGGAATTTCCGCCAGGTGGGCCGGGTCCGGTAGGTGAAGCGGGCGTTCAGGAAAAAGGAGCCGACCATGGCGAGCGTGAAAGCCAGGATGTGCGCCGCGAGATAAGGCAGGCCGGTCAGGAACAACAGGTAAAGACAGTAGTAGGTCGCCGTATTGACGACACCGACCACCGCGAAGGTCAGTATCTGCCGCATCAGGGAATGAGGTCCTTGGTCCGTTCCACGTTGGTCGCCTTCACCAGGAAGTGCGGGCGCCCCTTCACTTCGTAGTAGATGCGGCCGGTGTACTCCCCGATGACTCCCAGCATGACCATCTGCACGCCCGCGAGGGCGGTCACGGCGGTGATGATGGTCACATAGCCGGGGGTCTGGACGCCGTGGACGAGCGCGGCGCCCACGATCCAGGCGGTGTACAGGCCCGCGCACAGCAGCAGGGTCACCCCGAGCCAGAGGGCGGCGCGCAGCGGGCGGTTGTTGAAGGACAGCAGGCCGTCGAGGCCGTAGTTGAGCAGTCCGCGCAGGTTCCAGGAGCTGCGGCCGGCCTCGCGGACGGCGTTCCGGTACTCGAAGGTGGTGCTCGGGAAGCCCACCCAGGCGAACAGTCCCTTGGAGAAGCGGTTGTACTCGGTCAGGCCCAGCACCGCGTCCACCACCCGGCGCGACATCAGCCGGAAGTCCCCGACGCCGTCCACGAGTTCGACGTCGACCAGGCGGTTGACGAGCCGGTAGTACAGGCGCGCGGTGAGGGTCCGGGTCAGCCGGTCGCCGGTGCGGGTGCGCCGGGCGATGACCTGGTCGTGGCCCTGTTCGCGCAGCTCGACCATCCGCTTGATCAGCCGCGGCGGGTGCTGCAGGTCGGCGTCCATGACGATCACCGCGTCGCCCGCGGCGTGCCGCAGGCCGGCGAGCAGGGCCGCCTCCTTGCCGAAGTTGCGGCTGAAGGAGACGTAGCGGACCCGGGAGTCCTGCCCGGCCAGCTCCTCCAGGAGGGCGAGGGTGCGGTCCCGGCTGCCGTCGTCGACGTAGACGAACTCCATGTCGTGGCCGAGGGGCAGCAGTTCCTCGGCGACGTTCTGGACCTCCTCGTGGAAGCGGGCGAGGACGGCCTCCTCGTTGTAGCAGGGCGCGACGATGGATATCAGCACGGTGGATTCCCCCTGGGCGCGGTCAGTGAGCGGTGGTCACCCGCTCGCGCGGTGATGTGGTCGTGGGCGGCGCCGGGGCGCGGCGGCGGCGCAGGGCGGTGCCGGCGGTCAGTACGCCGAGGACGAGCAGCGAGGCGCCCCCGACCGCCGTGCCCAGCCGGAGGCCGGGAGGGTGATAGGTGCAGGTCAGAGTGGTCGCCGCAGGGCCGAGGGGGATGGCGATCAGGCCGTGGTACTCCCCCGCCGGCCGGGCCGGGCCGTCTCCCGCGGCGCACCGCCAGCCGGCGATGCGGGGCGCGGCGAGGACCGCGAGGCCCCGGCTCCCGGCGGGCAGCCGGGCGTGGACGGTGCCGTCGGAGACGGTGACGTCGGTGGCGCCGGCGGCCGTCAGGCGCGCGGCGGCGGTGCGCAGCCGGCCGGTGTCCAGGCAGCCGATCGCGCCGGGCGGGATCCTGCCGGGCCGGTCCGGGGTGAGCCGGACGGTCAGCCGCCCGGAGGCGGGGGCGGTGCCGAGCGGGGCCAGGGCGGCGCGGTTGCGCGTGTC
This sequence comes from Streptomyces sp. NPDC029296, assembly GCF_055569255.1. Classification (NCBI taxonomy): domain Bacteria; kingdom Bacillati; phylum Actinomycetota; class Actinomycetes; order Kitasatosporales; family Streptomycetaceae; genus Streptomyces; species Streptomyces sp. NPDC029296. The sequence continues at coordinate 71,791 of NZ_JBVHXT010000015.1, read as the reverse complement.
CTTGGCGTGGAAGACCACGGGGGCGCCCCCGTCGAGCCGGGCGGTGCCGGAGTAGTGCGGGGCCCACAGGTGCACCTCGGTGCCGGCCGGGCAGCGGGCGGTGATCTCCGGCCGGGTCCGGGCGGTGCCGGAGCCGACCCGGCGGTCCGGCAGCGGCCTGCCGGAGTCGTCCCGGACGGTGGGGGCGGGGACGGTGTAGACGCGGCTGCCGAGCAGGATCTCCTGGTTGCGGTAGGGCGAGTCGCCGAAGGGCCGGGTGTCCGGGTGGGTCCGCACGGTCACCAGGGGCGGCACGTCCCGCCGGGTCAGGCGCACCGGGCGCTGGTGCGGCGGCGTGTGCTTCTGGTGCGGGTCGGACGGGGAGTGCACCCGGGCGCCGACGGAGAAGAGCACGTCCGTGACGGCGTTGTCCAGGCTCTGCACGCTGCGCCCCCGCGAGGTCCAGCCGCCGCCGAGCGCGGTCAGGGTGCGGCTGAGGACGTCGGAGGTCAGGCTGCTGTAGTACTGGGCGCCCTCGCCGCCCACCAGCAGCGGGTCGTTGCCGACGGTCTGCTCCCGGCCGGGGTCGGTGCGGTGGCGGGGCCAGCCGTCGGCCTCGGCGATCAGCGCGGACTGCCGGTCCTGCCGCTCGCCCCAGGGCGCGTAGTCGTCCAGGTGGGCGAGGTGCAGCCGGGTGGTGACGGCCGTGGTGGCGGCGCTCTCCCCGGTCTGGGCGCCGAGCAGCAGGACGACGGCCAGGGCGGCGAGGCCGCGGCGCCGCCCGGCGCGGGCCAGCAGCACCAGCCCGCCGAGCGCGCCGGCGACGGCGAGCAGCAGCACCGGCCAGGTGAGGGGCCGCAGCACGGCGCTGCGGCCGGCGAGGGCGGCGATCAGGGCGAACAGCGCGGTGGCGGGGCCGAGGGCGCGCGGGCCGGGCAGGCCGTGCGACAGGGTGTGCCAGGCGGCGATGACGAGCAGTCCGCACACCACGAAGGTCTGCCGGTAGGGGCTGCCCTGCGGGGTGGCGAAGGCGTGCCAGACCAGGTGGGTGGGGGCCCACTGGAGGGACAGGACCGCCAGGACCGCCAGGGCCGTCCAGCCGGCCCGGACCCGGCCGGGGACCGCCCGGTGGAAGGGCAGGGCGAGGGCCAGCAGCAGGGTGGTGGTGCCGGCGTAGAGGGCGGGTGAGCCCCAGCCGTACGCCGTCGGCAGCAGCCGGGCGAGCACGTCCTCGGCCGGCACCGGGGCGAAGGCGCGCACCCGGCCCGGGTAGGCGTGCCGGGTGCCGGAGTAGACGGTCAGCACCAGCGGGGCGGCGAGGCCCACGCCGAGGGCGGTGGTGAGGGCGGCACGGCCGGCCGCCGCGAGGGCCTGCCGGCGGGGCGGCCGGATGAGGACGAGGCGGAGCAGCAGCACCAGGGCGGCGCCGAGCGTGGCCATGTAGGCGGTGTAGAAGTTGGCGGTCCAGGCGAGCGCGACGACCAGCACGCCGGGCAGCCGCCGGCGTCCGGTGCGCGCCCACTCGCCGGCCAGGCACAGCAGGGGCAGGGCGATCAGCCCGTCGAGCCACATCGGGTTGTAGTCGGCGTCGGCGAGGGTCCAGCCGCACAGCGCGTAGGAGGCGCCGAGCAGGCCCGCCGCCCACCAGCGGCCGGGCCGGAAGACCAGCAGCAGCCCGGCCATGGCCGCGGCGGCGCAGGCGATCTTCAGGACGGTGATCACGTACACCGCGAGGTCGATCTCGTCGCGGGGGAAGAGGGCGACCAGGAGGGCGAACGGGCTGCCGAGGTAGGTGCCGAGGTCGGGCAGGAAGGAGGCGCCGTAGCCCGACTGCCAGTTGACGAGGAGGCCGCCCTCGGCCCTGCCGTGCAGCAGGTCCCACAGGTGGGCGTGGAAGGGCACGAACTGGTTGCCGAGGTCGTTGACGGCGCGGGTGCGCGGCCCGAAGGGGTAGCTGCGCGCGAGGGCGTCACCGGCGCAGAACGCGGTGACCGCGAGGGCGGCGGCGAGCAGGCAGGCGGCCCGCCCCGGCCGGGACACCGCTTTCACACCCGGTTCCCGTCCGGGCGCGGCCAGGAGTTCCCCCGGGCATTGCCGGGTGCGTCCGGCCGAGTGCTGCGATGCATTTTCGGTGTCCTCACAGAATGCGTACCCCGTCTATTCGCGGACTTAGACGGAGGACCATTCCGAATGGTTGTGTGCTCACCGAAAAATCGGGCGACTTCCTCCGGAGCGGGGAAACGCCGCGTGAATTTGATGACCGAAGGGGAAACTCCGGATTTCCGGCAGGTGTTTTTAGGGTGAACCGGCCTTCCGGGCCGCGTAGGCACGGGCCGCCCGGACCCGGTTGCCGCACTTGGTGGTGCACCAGCGGCGGGCGCCGTGGGAGCGCAGGAACCAGCGGGCGCAGCCCCGGGCGGCGCACTCGGTGAGCTGGGCCGCGTCGGCACCGGTGAGCAGGTCGCCGGCGTCCTCCGCGAGCAGGAAGAGCGCGGCGGCGACCGGGTCGCCGGAGTCGGGGACGTCGCAGCGGCGAGGGCCGTCGGCGCCCCAGACCAGGCGGGGGGTGGCGGGGGCGGCGGCGAGGGCGGCGTTCAGGGTGTCGAGGGCGTCGCCGGGTGGCCGGCCCCCGGCGGCGCGGGCCGCGAAGAGGGCCCGCAGCGCCTCGCGCAGGTCCCGCAGCCGGCCGGACTGACCGCCGTCGAGGTCCGCCCGGTCGGGCAGCAGGGCCTGCCGGACCAGCCACAGGTGCGCGGCCTCGGTGCCGTCGAGCAGGTCGACCCGGCCGTGACTGACGGTGAACCGGGTGTTGACCAGCGCCAGCGAGGTGTACCGGTCCTCGCCGGGGACCGGGAGCCGGTGCAGGTACACGGGTGTCTCAAAATCCACGTCCCTCATGGTATTCCTTGCGGTTCTCCGTGAGAATGACCTAGCGTGCCTCACGGAGAAGCGAAGAGAAAACCGTGAGAGGTGAGCTGTCGTGGCCTTCGATGTGGACGCGCTGCGCAAGGACTTCCCGATCCTGGGGCGGACGGTGGCGAGCGGCGCGCCGCTGGTCTATCTGGACTCCGGGGCCACCACGCAGAAGCCGCTCCAGGTGCTGGACGCCGAGCGGGACTTCTACCTGACCCGCAACGCCGCCGTGCACCGCGGCGCGCACCAGCTGGCCGGCGAGGCGACGGAGGCGTACGAGCAGGCGCGGCACGCCATCGCCCGGTTCGTCGGCGCCGCCGACGACGAGGTGGTCTTCACCAAGAACACCACCGAGGCCGTCAACCTCGTCGCGTACGCGCTGGGCAACACCGGCCGGATCGGTCCCGGCGACCGGATCGTGGTGACGGAGATGGAGCACCACGCCAACCTGGTGCCCTGGCAGCAGCTGGCCGGGCGGACGGGCGCGACGCTGGACTGGTTCGGCCTGACCGACGAGGGCCGGCTGGACCTCACCCGGGCGGACGAGCTGCTGGACGAGCGCACCAAGGTGCTCGCCCTCACCCACCAGTCCAACGTCCTCGGCACCCTCAACCCGGTGCGGGAGCTGGCCGACCGGGCCCACGCGGTGGGGGCGCTGGTGGTGGTGGACGGCGCCCAGTCCGTGCCGCACCGCCCGGTGGACGTGACGGAGCTGGGCGCGGACTTCCTGGCCTTCTCCGGGCACAAGATGCTCGGCCCGAACGGCGTCGGCGTGCTGTGGGGCCGCGCGGAGCTGCTGGCCGGCCTGCCCCCGTTCCTGACCGGCGGCTCGATGATCGAGATCGTGGAGATGGACCGCACCACCTTCCTGCCGCCGCCGCAGCGCTTCGAGGCGGGTGTGCCGATGACCGCGCAGGCGGTGGGGCTCGCGGCGGCGGTCGAGTACCTGGAGCGGCTGGGCATGGCGGAGGTCGCGGCGTACGAGGACACGCTCACCGCCCGCGCCCTGGAGCTGCTCGCCGAGGTGCCGGGGGTGCGGATCGTCGGCCCGGACGACCTCACCGACCGGGGCTCGGCCGTCTCCTTCACGGTGGACGGCGTCCATCCGCACGATGTCGGGCAGGTGCTGGACGAACGGGGGGTCGCCGTCCGGGTCGGCCACCACTGCGCCCGGCCGCTCGCCCGGCGCTTCGGCGTGGCGGCGACCACCCGGGCGAGCTTCTACGTCTACAACACGCCGGAGGAGGTCGACGCGCTGGTGGCGGGGGTGCGGGCGGCCCAGCGCTACTTCGGCGTCTGAGCGCGCCCGCCCTCTCCTACTTCTGCCGGATCCTCAGGAACGTGACGGAGTTCGCCGGGAAGGTGTACGTGAACGTCCCCGCGACCCCGGTGACGGTGGACGTGCGCGGGGCGACCGCCGTGGACGTCTCGGAGTTCACCGCGTCCGGCGCGGCGGCGAGCGTGACGGCCTTCGCCCGGGAGGCGACCTTCGCGCCGCCGAGGTCGATGGCGGTGCGGGCCGCGGCGGACCGGGCGTTGACGACCTTGACGATCAGCTCGCCGGTCCTCGCGTCGCGCGTGACGACCTGGCGGAACGGTTCGGCCGGCCGGTCGTCGGTGAAGCCGCCCCACTCCTCGCCGTCGAGGTAGAGGGTGACCTGGCGGCCGCGCACCTTGACGTCGATGTCGTAGGCGCGGCCGGTCTCGATGGAGCCCGCCTTGGTCGTCAGCGTGGACTTGCCGCCGTCCACGGCCTGCTCGACGGCCGACTGGGTGTTGTTCCAGCCGCCGAGGTTCCACCAGAACCAGTTCCCGGTGTCCTTGACGCCGAAGGCGACGAGGAAGCCCTCCTTGCCGGACATCTTGGTGGCCTTCACGTGCAGGTCGTAGTCGTGCCAGGACGGGTCGCCGGCCTGGACCATGGTGTTCTCGGCGGTGTCGTCCGTCTGGACGTACCGGCCGTCCTGGACGGTCCAGCTGCCGGCCCCGGTGTGGGTCCACTTCGAGGCGTCGCCGGAGAAGTCGTCGCCGAGCAGGGTGGAGCCGTCGGCGCCGGTGACCCGTACGTCGTCGTAGGCGGCGCCGGTGTTCCAGGTGGACAGGCCGACCGCGCCGGTGATCGGCCCGCTGACGCCCGGGGTGCCGGTCGCCGTGCTCGGTACGACGCGGTCGCCGACGTTGGTCATGAACAGCTTCTGGACCTCGTAGTTGGCCGTGCCCCAGGAGGCGTGGTTGTTGAACCACACCAGGTCCGGGCGCCACTGGACGTAGTCCTCGTTGGCGAACAGCGGGGCGTAGGAGGCGAGTTCCACCACGTCCGCGTTGCGTTCCAGGCCGGTCATGAAGGCCGCCTCGGCGAGACCGTTCTCGAAGGCGTTGCCCTGGGAGGCGTACTCGCCGAGGAAGACCTTGGGTCCCGAGCGGTCGTAGGAGTCGTAGCGGTCGTTGTTCTGCAGGAACCACCGCGGGCTGTTGTAGTAGTGCTCGTCGACCATGTCGACGCGGGCGTCCCGGTTGAGCTTCCAGGCGGTGTCGAAGGTCGTGCCGGAGTCGTCCGGGCCGGAGTTGGAGACGACCTTCATGTACGGGTACTTCGCCTGGACGGCCGCGCGGAAGCGCTGGAAGCGGGCGAAGAACTCGGCGGGCAGGTTCTCCTCGTTGCCGACCTCGATGTGGGTGAGGTGGAAGGGCTTGGGGTGGCCCATCTTCGCCCGGACCCCGCCCCAGGTGGAGGTCGCCGGGCCGTTGGCGAACTCGACGAGGTCCAGGGTGTCCTGGATGTGCCGTTCGAGCAGGGCGTCGTCGTCCACGGCCTTGTTCTGGCCGCAGCCGGTCACCAGGGCCGGTACGACGGGCAGCGGCATGGCGCCGATGTCCTCGGCGAACCGGAAGTACTCGTAGTACCCGAGGCCGTAGCTCTGGTTGTAGCCCCAGAAGTTGGCGTTGGTGGCGCGCTCCTCGACCGGGCCGACGGTGTCCTTCCACTGGTAGGAGCGTGCGCGCTGCCAGCCGGACGCCTCGCTGTAGTCCCGCATGGAGCCGGTGTTGACCAGGCAGCCGCCGGGGAAGCGGACGAAGCCCGGACGCAGGGCGGCGACCTTCTCGGCGAGGTCCTTGCGCAGGCCGTTGGGCTCGTGCTTGTAGGTGTCGCGCGGGAAGAGGGACACCATGTCCAGTGCGGTGGCGGCGTCGGCGGCCACGGCGAGCCGGCCCGTGGTGCTGGTGCGGGTGGCGGTGAACGTCGCCTTGTACCGGACCCAGCCGTTCTTCCCGACGGCGATCCGCCGGGCGGTGGCGAGCGTGCCGCCGGAGTCCTGGAGGGTGACGGCGAGCGTGCTGCCGGCCTCGGCGCGGGCCCACACCGAGAAGTCGTACCGCTCGCCGTCCCGTACCGCGATGCCGGCGTTGTAGCCGGCGTTGGTGACGGACGAGCCGGCGCCCAGCGCCAGGTAGGTGCGGTTGCGGTCGTTGAGGCGGCCCGGGTCGTTCACCGCCCGGGCGGTGCCGGAGACCGTCCAGGCGGTCAGCGGGGTGTACGAGGCGTTGTCGGCGGTGGAGTACTCGAAGGACCGGTTCTGGACGAGTTCGGCGTACAGGCCACCGTCGGCGGCGCGGTTGATGTCCTCGAAGAAGACCCCGTACAGGGTCCGGGGGATCGCGGGACCGGTGGCGGAGGGGTCGACGGTGATCGCGTAGTCGGTGGCCTCCTCGGCGTGGGCGGGGGCGGGCAGGGCGGCGGTGGCGAGCAGGACGGCGCTCGCCCCCAGGCCGAGTCCGAGGCGGGTGGTGCGTGACATGGATACTCCGCAGCTCGATGTTCGAAATATCAGACATTGGTCAGCACTTCGAACGGCAAGATAGGGAAGGGGTATGAGCACGTCAATGGCGCGGACGGGACCGGACGGAAAGAGGGGCAGGCCGCGAGAGATGCGTGAGGAAGAGTTCTGGCCGGTGGCCGATCTGCCGGCCTATCTGTCCGGGCGCTGGCACGTCGAGCGCGCGGTGCGGGACCTGGCGAGCGGGGACGACGGGCACTTCTCCGGGACCACGGTCTTCGGCCCGCTGGAGGGCGGCGGGCTGCTGCACGAGGAGTCGGGCGTCTTCACCTGGCGCGGAGTGGCCCGGCCGGCCACCCGGACGCTGCGGTTCCTGCCGGGGCCCGCGCCGGGCCGGGCGGACGTGCGCTTCGCGGACGGGCGGCCCTTCCACGACCTGGACCTGACCACGGGCCGGTACGTCGCCGACCACCCGTGCGCGGCCGACCTCTACCGGGGCGAGTTCACGGTCCTGGACGCCGGCCGCTGGCGCACGGTGTGGCGGGTCGGCGGTCCGGCGAAGGACCTGGTGCTCACCACCGACTACACCCGCGAGCGCTGAGGCGCACGCTCACTCGAAGGAGTGCGCCATGTACTGCTCCGGGCGCTCCAGCGGCCGGAAGCCCAGCTTCGCGTAGACCCCGTGCGCGTCCTCCGTGGCGAGCAGCAGCCGGCGCAGCCCGAAGGGCGCCAGGTGCTCGCGGATCCGGCCGACGAACGCGGTGCCGACGCCCTTGCCGCGCACCGACGGGTCGACGTACACATCGGCGAGCCAGGCGAACAGTGCCTGGTCGGTGACCACGCGGGCGTACGCCACCTGCTCGCCCGAGGCCGTGGCGTAGACCCCGAAGTTCAGCGAGGACGCCATCGCCCGCTCGTGCTTCTCACGGGGGCGGCCGAGCGCCCAGTACGCGTCGGACGACAGCCAGCCGTACACGCGGTCGGTGTCGACGCGGGCGGGGTCGGCGGAGAACTCGTAGCCCTCGGGGAGGTCGGGTGCATCACTCATGGGGTGATCCTCACAGGCCGCCCCTCGCACGGACGAGCGGTTTTCACCGCACCTCGTCGTACGCCGCCCGCAGCCGGCGCACCCCCTCCGCGATCTCCCCGGTGCCGGCCACCGCGGCGAAGCTCAGCCGCAGGTGGGCGGCGGGCGGTTCGGCGCTGAAGTAGGGGCGGCCGGGGGTGAGGGCGACGCCCGCGCGCAGCGCCGCCGCGGTCAGCGCGGCCTCGTCCAGGCCCTCGGGCAGCCGCAGCCACAGGTGATAGCCGCCGGCCGGGACGTGCGGCAGGGCCAGCTCGGGCAGCTCCCGGGCGAGCGCGCCCGTCATGGCGTCGCGACGGGTCTTCAGCTCGGCCGACAGCGCCCGCAGATGGCGCGGCCAGGCCGGGGAGCCGACGAGCTCGAGGGCGGCCTCCTGGAGCGGGCGGGGCACGAAGAAGCTGTCCACGACCTGGATCGCGCGCAGGCGTTCCAGCACCGGCCCGCGCGCGGCCAGCGCGCTCACCCGGAAGCTGGGCGAGGTCGCCTTGGTCAGCGAGCCGACGTGGACGACCACGCCGTCCGGGTCGTCGGCGGCCAGCGGGCGGGGCAGCGGCCCGGCGTCGGCGTGCACGAGACGGCGCACGAAGTCGTCCTCGACGACGAACGCCCCGGCCTCGCGGGCGATGCGCAGCACCTCGGCACGCCGGGCGGGGGCCAGCACGGCACCGGTCGGGTTCTGGAACAGCGGCTGGCAGACGAAGACCCGGGCGCCGGTGGCGCGGAAGGCGTCCGCGAGCAGGTCGGGGCGTACCCCGTCGGGGTCCACGGGCACCGGGACGGGCCGCAGCCCGGCCGCGCGGGCGAGCGCCAGCATGCCCGGGTAGGTGGGCGACTCCACCAGCACCGGGGCGCCGGGCGGGGCGAGCGCGCGCAGGGCGGTGGCCAGGGCCGCCTGGCCGCCCGCGGCGATCAGCACCTCGGCGGCGGTGACGGCACCGCCGATGCCGCGCGCGAACCACTCCCGCAGCTCGAAGAGCCCCTCCAGCGGCGGTCGCTCCCAGGCGCCGGGCCGCCGGCCGGCCCGGGCGAGGGCCGCCGCCATGGCCCGCTCCGGTTGCAGACAGGGGTGCGGATAGCCGCCGCTGAACTCCAGCACCCCGGGCGGCGGGGCGGCCAGCGACACGGTGACGCCCGAGGCGTCCACCGTGCGCGGGACGAGGTCGGCCGCGCCGTCCGCGCTGAGGGCGACCTCCTGCCAGGAGGTGTCCCCGGCGGGGCCCTGCGCGCGGTGCGGCCGGGCCTTGAAGGCGCCGGCCCCGGGGCGGGTGACCACCAGGCCCTCGGCGGCGAGCCGGGCGAGGGCCCGCGAGACGGTCACCGGGCTCACCCGGAACCGCTCCACTAGGGCCCTGCTCGACGGGAGCTTTCCACCTGGAGAGTAGCGGTCGAGTTCCCGTCGGAGCTGTTCAGCCAAATCACCCACACTGCTACGCTGTTGCATGAGAACACAGAGTAGCGCTACTGCCGTGAGCCCGATAGCGGTCACCACCCCCGAAGACCCGCGGGGCCTCGGGACCGTCCAGGCCGGGCTCGGCGTGATCGCCTTCTCGCTGACCTTCCCGTCGACCGCCTGGGGCCTGGAGAGCTTCGGCCCGTGGTCGCTGGTGGCGGTGCGCGGGGTCCTCGCCGCGCTCGTCGCCGGGGGCTGTCTGCTGGCGCTGCGGGTACGGCTGCCGGCGCGCCGCCATCTGGCCGGGCTGGCCGTGGTCGCCGCCGGGGTGGTGCTGGGCTTCCCGATGCTGACCACGCTCGCCCTGCGGACGTCCACCACCGCCCACGCGGCCGTGGTGGTGGGACTGCTGCCGCTGACCACCGCCGTGTTCTCGGCCCTGCGCACCGGCGTCCGGCCCTCCCGCCGGTTCTGGCTGGCGGCCGTGGCGGGCGCGGCGGCCGTGATCGCCTTCACCCTCACCCAGAGCGGCGGCGCCCTCACCACGGCCGACGCGTATCTCTTCGCGGCGCTGCTGGTCTGCGCGGCCGGGTACACCGAGGGCGGCCGGCTGGCCCGGGTGATGCCGGGCTGGCAGGTCATCGGCTGGGCGCTGGTGCTGTGCCTGCCGCTGAGCGTGCCGGCCGCCGCGGTGGCGCTGGCGTACGAGCCCGTGCACCTGACCGGGCACGGCGTCGCCGGGCTGCTGTGGGTGGCGCTCGGCTCGCAGTTCCTCGGTCTGGTCGTCTGGTACCGGGGCATGGCCGCCATCGGCATCCCGCGGGCCAGCCAGTTGCAGTTGGCCCAGCCCCTGCTCACACTGGTGTGGTCGGCGCTGCTGCTGGGCGAGCACTTCACGGTGGCCGCACCGCTGACCGCCGTGGCCGTGCTCGTGTGCATCGCCGTCACGCAGCGGTCGTGAGCGCAAGGAGGGCCCAGATGCACGCGTCCAAGGGCGACCGGCTCATCACACACGGCAGGGTGGTGGGCCAGCACGACCACGTGGTGGAAGTGGTCGAAGTACTCGGTCCCGAGGGCAACCCGCCGTACCGCGTCCGCGCCGAGAACGGACACGAGACGATCATGTCCCCCGGCCCCGACTGCCAGGTGGAGCGCAAACACGAGCAACAGCGGTAGTCAGCGCGGTGGCGTCGCCGGCCCCCGGTAGTGGTCGGCGACCACGCGCGCCATCGCCCCGGCCGGGTCGGCCGCCAGGTCCCCGGCGGCGAAGAACACGTGCCCGCGCACCCGCGGGTGGCGGGCGGCGAGGGTGAGATGCCGGGACAGTTCGGCCGGGTCCTGCCAGGCCGGCGGCTGCCCGGCCGCACCCGCCTTGTACAGGGCCTCCCCGATGTACAGGTGCGTCGCGGTGGACCGGGCGACCTCGGCCCACCAGGCGACGAGGGTCGCGTAGTCGGCGGCGGGATCGCCGATGTGCCAGTACAGCTGTGGGACGACATAGTCGATCCAGTGCTCGCGGACCCAGGTGCGGGTGTCCGCGTACAGGTCGTCGTACGTCTGGACGCCCGCCCGGGTCTCGGAACCGCGCGGGTCGGTGGCGGCGTTGCGCCAGACCCCGAACGGGCTGATCCCGAACCGGGTGCCGGGCCGGACCCGGCGGATCCCCGCGGCCGTCTCCCGCACCAGCGTGTCGATGTTGTCCCGGCGCCAGGCGGCCCGGTGGGGGAAGGCCCCGCCGTGGCGGTCGTAGGCCTCGTCGTCGTCGAAGGTCTGCCCGGTGACCGGATAGGGGTAGAAGTAGTCGTCGAAGTGGACGGCGTCGACCGGGTAGCGGGCGACCGCGTCCAGCATCGCCCGCTGCACGAAGGCGCGGACCTCGGGCAGCCCCGGGTTGTAGTACAGCCGGCCGCCGTACGGCACCACCCAGCCGGGATGCCTGCGGGCCGGGTGGGAGGCGGCCAGCCGGGTGGGGTCGGTGTGGTTCGCGACCCGGTACGGATTGAACCAGGCGTGCAGTTCCAGGCCCCGGGCATGGGCCTCCTCGACGGCGGTGCCCAGCGGGTCCCAGCCCGGGTCCCGGCCCTGGGTGCCGGTGAGCCACTCGGACCAGGGCTCGTACGACGACGGCCACAGCGCGTCGGCGGCCGGCCGCACCTGGAGGATCACCGTGTTGAGCCGGGCGCGGACCGCGCGGTCGAGGTGCGCGGTCAGCTCGGCGCGTTGCCGGGCCGCCGTGAGACCGGACCGCGAGGGCCAGTCCCGATTGGCGACCGTCGCGATCCAGACGCCCCGCAGCTCGGCGGCGGCCCGCGGCGGACGGTGCGGCGGGCCCGCGGCGACGGCGCTCGCCCCGGGCGGCGGCGCGCCCGGGCCGGGGGCCGGCACGGCCAGGGCGGACAGCGCGGCGCGGGCCAGGACCCGCCGCGAGACGCGTGCCATCGGGCACCTCCCCGTACACTCCGGATCCGCTCGCTCACGGATCGTTCCGCGCTCCAGGATGCCCCCACCCGGACGATCGATCATCGATACTTGGCGGTAACGTGCACGATCGGAGCAGGCGCCGAAACCCGGGTCCTGCCAGCCAGCCGGAAGACCAGCGAAGGGGACGATGTGACCGACATCGAGCGCGTCGGAGTCGTGGGCTGCGGCCAGATGGGCGCGGGCATCGCCGAGGTGTGCGCCCGTGCGGGACTGGACGTGAAGGTCGCCGAGACCACCGGCGAGGCCCTGGAGATCGGCCGTACCCGGCTGTACAACTCCCTGGCCAAGGCCGCCGAGCGCGGCAAGATCACCGAGGCGGAGCGGGACTCCGCCCAGGCCCGGCTGAGCTTCACCACCGACCTCGGCGAGTTCGCCGACCGGGACCTGGTGATCGAGGCCGTCGTGGAGAACGAGCAGGTCAAGACCGAGATCTTCCAGGTGCTCGACCAGGTGGTGACCCGGCCGGACGCCATCCTCGCCTCCAACACCTCCTCCATCCCGCTGGTGAAGCTGGCCGTCGCCACCTCCCGCCCGGACCACGTGGTCGGCATCCACTTCTTCAACCCGGCCCCGGTGCAGCAGCTGGTCGAGCTGATCCCGGCGCTCACCACCTCCGAGGGCACGCTGAGCCGCGCCCAGGTCTTCGCCGAGAAGGCCCTCGGCAAGCACGCCATCCGCGCCCAGGACCGCTCCGGGTTCGTGGTGAACGCGCTGCTGGTGCCCTATCTGCTCTCCGCGATCCGGATGTTCGAGTCCGGCATCGCGAGCCGCGAGGACATCGACAACGGCATGGAGATGGGCTGCGCCCACCCGATGGGCCCGCTGAGGCTGTCCGACCTGATCGGCCTGGACACCATCGTCTCCATCGCCAACTCGATGTACGCCGAGTACAAGGAGCCGCTGTACGCCGCTCCCCCGCTGCTCCAGCGCATGGTGGAGGCGGGACGGCTCGGCCGGAAGACCGGCTCGGGCTTCTACACCTACGGCTGATTACGAAGAGCGACGCCCATCGGGCCCGGCACCGGAGAACGGTGCCGGGCCCGACTGTTTCACACACCGTGTGCGCGCCGGGCACGCAGATGCCCGCCGCACACGCTCCCCACGCACCCACCAGGCGAGTTGACTCATCATGCGCATGCAAGGGATGCGGAATCATTCATTTCGACTACCGAGAGGAGCGGACCCGTGACCGTCGAACCGGAGCATCCCGTGGTCCATGGAGAACTCGCAGAGTTACGGCGCCGCCTTGATGTGGCGTACGCCCGAGTCGAGGGAGGCCTGGCACTGCTCCGCCACCGCACCGAGGAGACCGCCAAGGAACTGGACGATCTGAACGCCCGGATGGCCTCGCTGGAACACGCACGCTGGCCGCTGCCCTCGCTCGCCGCGCTGACCGCGGTCGGCGCGCTCGTGGTGACGCTGTGGCAGGCGTTGTCGGCCCACTAGCCCTCGGCGAGCCTGAGGTGGTGCAGCAGCAGTAACGCGGCCGCCATGTTGGCGGCCGGGACCTCCCCACGGGCGATCAGGTCGGGGACGAGTTTGAGGGGGACCCATTCCCGCCGGTCCGACTCGAAGTCGTCCACGGGGTGTCCGACGTACTCGCCCCGGTCGGACCAGTAGACGTGGTGCCGGGCGTCGGTGAGTCCGTTGGACGGCTCCACGCTCATGAGGTGGTGCAGGGGCCCCGGCCGCCAGCCGGTCTCCTCCTCCAGTTCCCTGGCCGCCGCGCGCTCGATGTCCTCGCCGTCCTCGACGACGCCCGCCGCCAGCTCCCAGCCCCAGCTGTCGGTGATGAAGCGGTGCCGCCACAGCAGCAGCACCTCGTTCGCCTCGTTGACGATCGTCGCCACGGCCACGGGCCGCAGCCGGATGACGAAGTGGTCGAGGTGCCGGCCGTCCGGCAGCTCGACATCCGCGAGATTGACACGGAACCAGCGGTTCCCATACACGGTTTTTTCACAGTGTTTCGTCCACTGCACGGTATGCCACCTTCCGTCGGGGAGTGGCAATATCGCAGCAGGGACCGTGTACCCCACAGTGGGCCTACAACGGCACGCGCAGCGCTCCGTCGATCAGTTCGGCGGCCTCGGCGGTGCCGGCCGAGCCGCAGCGCACCAGATGCTCGCGCACCGCGCGCAGCCGGTCGCGCAGCCGCTGGGACTCCATGCCCCGGGCCTGCTCCGCCATCTGCACGGCGGAGGCCGCGGCCCGGTCGGCGTTGCCCCGGCGCAGCTCGATGGTGCTGAGCATGGCCAGCCGGTGCACCCGCCCCCGGTCGTGGGCGGGGGTGCCGACGGCCGCCGCCGCGTGTTCCCGGGCGGCGGTCAGGTCGCCGAGGCTGAGCAGCGCCTCGGCCACCTGCACATGGACCAGCCCCGGCTGTACGTATCCGGTCTCGTCGGGCTCGTGGCCGCGCCGGATCCGCTCGGCCGCCGTCTCCGCGCGCCGGATGCGGGACAGCGCGCCGCCGCCGTCGCCGAGGTGGGCGTACGCCTTGGCCTGCATGGCGTACAGGTCGGAGGCGAGGGCCGGGGTGATGTGCCGGCCGGCGGTGCGCAGCGCGGCCTCGGCGAAGGCGACGGCCTGCCGGTACTCCCGCATGAACAGCGACTGGTTGACCAGCAGCGCGATCACATACGCCCCGAGCCCCCGGTCCCCGCTGGCCTTGGCGAGCCTGAGCGCCTGGTGGAAGTAGCGCTGGGCCAGTCCATGGGCGTCGGAGTCGTACGCGCAGATGCCCGCGACGGCCACCAGGGCGCCCGTGGCCCGGTGCAGTTGGCGTCCGGTGGCGTCGGGGTAGCTGCCCCGCAGCAGCGGCGCGGCCTCGGCGTTGAGGAAGCCGACGACCCGGGACCGGGTCGCGATCCCGCCGGCCTTGCGGTACATCTGCTCGTAGTGCGCCCGGGCGGCACGCAGCACCTCGATGTCGGCCGCGGTCACCCGCTGCCGGCCGCCCCGGGAGACGTCGACGTCCTCGGGCGGGTTCTCCCACTCCCACACCGGCATCACGGCGGGCGTCCCGGTGACCGCGGGGGCGCCCAGCACATGGGGCCGCTGCTGTTCGTCCGACCGCCACAGGGCGGTGGCCCGCTCCACGAACCCGCCCAGCGAACCGGCGTGCGGGCCGCTCGGCTCGCCGGGCACGCCGAGCCCGATGTCGTCGAGCGTGACGGGCCGCTGGAGCCGGGCCGCCAGCACCTCGCAGATCAGGTCGGGCACCTGGCCGCGGGGCCGCTGGCCCTTCAGCCACCGTGCCACGGCGGTGTGTTCGTAGCGCAGCGCGAGACCGCGTGCGCGGCCCGCCTGGTTGACGTGGGCGGCGAGGCCGGCGTGCGAGATCCCCGCCTCGTCCAGGATGGCGTCGAGCAGAGTGTTGGGCTGCATGGGATGACCCCCGGATGGCCTGGTGCGGTCAGCGTAGTGGCTCCGCCTTCACACGGGGTGTGAACCGGGCGCCGGGATCGGTCCCCGCCGCCTTCGGCCCGGGTCCGCGCGCGTGGGACGGCACCAGGGACTCCCCCGGCGGCAGCCGGCGGCAGGACGGCCAGGGGTGGCCGCAGTCGAGGGCGCGCACCTCGCCGTCGGGGCCGGTCCCCGGGAGCAGGACGGTGACGGACTCCTCCCGGACCGGGGCCTTGACGCGGATCACGCCTGTGGTCCCCCAGGGGGCCCGACACGGAATCGGACCGGCCTCGAAAGGCCGGTCCGATTCTGTCGACGGCGCCCCGAAGGGGGTGCGGGGAACCGCGCGACCGGCCACGGACGACCCGCGCCCGGCCGCGCACGGAACCCTCGACGGCGCTCAGCCCCTCAGCACCGCTCCCGTCCGCTCGCCCGCGAGGGCGACCGCCGCGTCGCGCGCCGCGGACGCCTCGTCCACGGTGAGCGTCCGGTCGCCGGCGCGGAACCGCAGCGCGTAGGCGAGCGACTTGCGGCCGTCACCGAGCTGCTCCTCGTTCTCGTACACGTCGAACAGCCGGATGGACTCCAGCAGTTCGCCCGCGCCCTCGCGCAGCGCCGCCTCGACCTCCGCGGCCGGCACGGGCTTGTCGACGACGAGGGCGACATCCTGCGTGGCGACCGGGAACGCGGAGATGCCCGGGGCCCGCACGACGCCGTCGCCGGCCGCCTCCAGGGCGTCCAGGTCCAGCTCCATCGCGCAGGTGCGCTCGGGCAGGCCGAGGCTCTTCAGGACCCGCGGGTGCAGCTCGCCGGCGTGGCCGACGACCTTCTCGGTGCCGCCCGCGACGACCACCAGCTCGGCGCACCGGCCGGGGTGCCAGGGACCGTACTGGCCCTTGCGCACGATCAGCTCCGCACCTGCCTCGCGGGCGAGGGTGCGCGCCGCCTCGACGGCGTCGGCCCAGTCCGCCGGGCGGCCCTTGCCCCACCAGCCGGCCTGCTCGCGCGCCCCGGCGAGGACGACGGCCGCGTGCCGCGGCTGCTCGGGCAGCACGGCGTTCAGCGCGGCGATCTCCTCGTCGGTGGGACGCCGGTCGACGGGCAGGTGCGCGGCGGCGCGGTTCTCCTCGCGCGGGTGGAAGACCAGGCCGGTCTCGAACAGCGCCAGGTCGTGCGAGCCCCGGCCCGCGTTGCGCCGCAGGGCGCCGAGCAGGCCCGGCAGCAGCGTGGTGCGCAGCGCGGGCTCCTCGTCGCTGAGCGGGTTGACCAGCTTGAGGACCCGGCGGGCCGGGTCGTCGGCGGCCAGTCCGAGCTGGTCGAAGACCTGCTCGCCGAGGAAGGGGTAGTTCGGCGCCTCGACGTACCCGGCGCCGGCCAGCGCGCGGCCGGCCCGGCGGTGCAGCCGCTGGCGGTGGGTCAGACCGCGGCCGGAGGAGGGCTTGGGCAGCGTCGAGGGCAGGTTCTCGTAGCCCTCCAGGCGGATGACCTCCTCCGCGAGGTCGTTCGGGTCGGCCAGGTCGGGCCGCCAGGACGGGACGGTGACGATCAGCTCGTCCTGCCCGTAGACGTCGCAGCCGACCTCCTGGAGGCGGCGGACGACGGTCTCACGGCCGTAGGTGACGCCCGCGACCTTGTCCGGGTGGTCGGCCGGGAGGGTGATGGTGTGCGGCGCCGAGGGCGCGATGACCTCGGTGACACCGGCCTCCGCCGTGCCGCCCGCGAGCAGGACCAGCAGGTCCACGGTGCGCTGCGCGGCGGCCGCGGCGGCCTGCGGGTCGACGCCGCGCTCGAAGCGGCGGGACGCCTCGGACAGCAGCTTGTGCCGGCGGGCCGTACGGGCGATGGAGACGGCGTCGAAGTGGGCGGCCTCGACGACCACCTCGGTCGTCGCGTTCTCCACGTCCTCGTGGTCGGCGATCTCCGTGTTGGCGCCGCCCATCACGCCGGCGAGCCCGATCGGGCCGCGCTCGTCGGTGATGACCAGGTCCTCGGCGTGCAGCGTGCGCTCGACGCCGTCGAGGGTGACGAGCTTCTCGCCCTCCTCCGCGCGGCGCACGCCGATCGTGCCCTGGACCAGTTTCCGGTCGTAGGCGTGCAGCGGCTGGCCCAGCTCCATCATCACGTAGTTCGTGATGTCCACGGCGAGCGAGATCGGGCGCATGCCGACCTTCTGCAGCCGGCGCTGGAGCCAGATCGGGGAGCGCGCCTCGGGACGCAGTCCGGTGACCGTGCGGGCGGTGAAGCGGTCGCAGCCGTACGGCTCGGAGACCTGGACCGGGTGGCCGAAGGCGTTCGGGGCCGGTACGTCGATCAGGGCGGGGTCGCGCAGCGGCAGGCCGTAGGCGATGGCGGTCTCGCGGGCCACGCCGCGGATGGACAGGCAGTCGCCGCGGTTGGCGGTGACGGCGATGTCCAGGACCTCGTCGACCAGCTCCAGCAGCTCGATGGCGTCCTTGCCGACCTCGGTCTCCGGGGGCAGCACGATGATGCCGTGGCTGCCGTCGTCGCCCATGCCCAGCTCGTCGCCGGAGCAGATCATGCCGTGCGAGACCTTGCCGTAGGTCTTGCGCGCGGCGATGGAGAAGCCGCCGGGGAGCGTGGCGCCGGGGAGGACCACGACGACCTTGTCGCCGACCGCGAAGTTGCGGGCGCCGCAGACGATCTCCTGGGGCTCACCGGTGCCGTTGGCCTGGCCGACGTCGACCGTGCAGAAGCGGATCGGCTTCTTGAAGCCCTCCAGCTCCTCGATGGTCAGCACCTGGCCGACGACCAGCGGGCCCTTGAGGTCGGCGCCGAGCTGCTCGACGGTCTCGACCTCCAGGCCGGCCGAAATGAGCTTGGCCTGGACGTCGCGGCCGGTCTCCGTCGCCGGCAGGTCGACGTACTCCCGCAGCCAAGAAAGCGGGACCCGCATCAGATCTCCATCCCGAACGGCCGGGTGAACCGGACGTCACCCTCGACCATGTCTCGCATGTCTTCGACGTTGTGGCGGAACATCAGCATCCGCTCGATGCCGAACCCGAAGGCGAAGCCGCTGTACTTCTCCGGGTCGACGCCGCAGGCGGTGAGCACCCGCGGGTTGACCATGCCGCAGCCGCCGAGCTCGATCCAGCCCTCGGACGAGCAGGTGCGGCAGGGCCGGTCGGGGTTGCCGACGGACTCGCCCTTGCAGACGTAGCAGAGCATGTCCATCTCGGCGCTCGGCTCGGTGAAGGGGAAGAAGTTCGGGCGCAGCCGGGTCTTCATGCCCTCACCGAACAGGGACTGGACCATGTGGTCCAGGGTGCCCTTGAGGTCGGCCATGGTCAGGCCCTCGTCCACGGCGAGCAGTTCGACCTGGTGGAAGACCGGGGTGTGGGTGGCGTCCAGCTCGTCGGTCCGGTACACGCGGCCGGGGCAGATCACGTAGACCGGCAGCTCGCGCTCGAGCAGGGAGCGGATCTGCACGGGCGAGGTGTGGGTGCGCAGCACCACACCGGACTCGGCGCCGCCGTCCGGGCCCTGGACGAAGAAGGTGTCGGCCTCGCCGCGGGCCGGGTGGTCGGGGCCGATGTTGAGCGCGTCGAAGTTGAACCACTCCGCCTCGGCCTGCGGGCCCTCGGCGACCTCGTAGCCCATGGCCACGAAGATGTCCTCGATGCGCTCCGAGAGCGTGGTGAGGGGGTGGCGGGCACCGGCCGGGACGCGGTCGTACGGCAGCGTGACGTCGACGTCCTCCTCGACCAGCACCCGGGCGTCGCGCTCGGCCTCCAGTTCGCTCTGGCGGGCGGCGAGTGCCTTGTTCACCGCGCCGCGGGCCATGCCGACGCGCTTGCCGGCCTCGGCCTTGGCGTGCGGGGGCAGGGCGCCGATCTCGCGGTTGGCGAGGGCCAGCGGGGAGGCGGGGCCGGTGTGGGCGACCTTGGCCTCGTGGAGCGCGTCGAGGGAGTCCGCGGCGGCGAAGGCGGCGAGCGCCTCGTCCCGCATGCGCTCGATCTCTTCCGGTTTCAACGCCTCGACCTCGACAGGGTCGTACGACTTATTGGGTGCCGACATCTCTTCCCGTGCTTCCGATTGTCCCCCAGCTGACGCTGGGAGGTGCCCCCTGGCGGATGGTCCCCGTCACCGACTCGAGGGCCGAGTGCAGGACACAAAGGTGCCAAAGGCCGAGTCTAACGGGGCGGAGGTGTACGAAGAGCCCGTGGGCCGTCAGGCGAGATACGCCGGGGCCGACACGGGCAGGGTAAATCGGAACTCGGCTCCGCCGCGGTGGGCGCGGCCGACCGTGATGGTGCCGCCGTGGGCCTCCACGATGCCCTTGACGATGTACAGTCCGAGTCCGGTGCCGCCACGCTTGCTGCCCCGCCAGAAGCGGGTGAAGACGCGGTTCATGGACTCCTCCGGGATGCCGGGGCCTTCGTCGCTCACCGTGACCGATGTGCCGGTTTCCTCGCCCTCGCGCGGGGACGCCGAGGGCGTGACGTCAATGGTGACGGTTCCCTCGCCGTGCCGCACGGCATTTTCGATGAGGTTGCTGAGCACCTGGTCGATCTTGTCGGGGTCGGCCCACAGGTCGGGCAGCGGCTGTTCGATGCGGAGCAGGAAGCGCCCGGCGGGCTGGCCGGCGGCCACATAGGCCTGGATGTGCCGGGAGACGGCGGCCCCGATGTCGACGGGCTGGCGGCGGACCTCCAGGCGGCCGGAGTCGATGCGGGAGATGTCCAGCAGTTCGGCGATGAGCCGGGTGACCCGGTCGGCGTCGGCGTCGACGGTCTCCAGCATGAGCCGCTTCTGGTCGTCGGTGAAGCGTTCCCACTTGGCGAGCAGGGTGGCGGTGAAGCCCTTCACGGAGGTCAGCGGGGAGCGCAGTTCGTGGGCGACGGTGGCGATCAGCTCGGCGTGGCTGCGCTCGGTGCGGCGGCGGGCCTCGGTGTCCCGGAGGGAGACGACGACGGATCTGACCGGCCCGAGCGGTTCGTCCCGCGCGTAGCGGGCGGAGACCAGCACCTCCCGGCCGCCCGGCAGCAGCAGGTTGCGTTCCGGCTGCCGGACCCGGATGGCGAGTCCGCCGTAGGGGTCGGTGAGCTGCCACCAGCGGCGTCCCTCCAGGTCCTCTAAGGGCAGCGCCTTCTCCAGCGGCTGCCCGAGGGCGTCGGCGGGCCGCATCCCGGTGATGCGCGCGGCGGCGGCGTTGAAGCAGGTCACGCGGCCTGTTTCATCGGCGATGACCAGGCCGTCGGGCAACTGTTCCGGGTCGAGGCCCCGGTGTCCGCCCGGCCCGGGCACGGATGTGTCCCGCGCGTCCCGTCCCTCCGGCGCGGTGCTCGTGCCGGCCACACTCATCCCCGTACCCCACCTCTCGAACGGCGCAGGGCCCCGCGCTGGTCACCCTACTAGCTCTGGGTGACGGAGCGGCACCCTCCGGAGGCGCGCTGGGCGCGTGCCGAGGCGTAGAGGCATACGGCGGCGGCCGTGGCGAGGTTCAGGCTCTCGGCCCTGCCGTGGATCGGGACGCGTACGACGGCGTCGGCGAGGGTGCGGGTCTCCTCGGGCAGTCCCCAGGCCTCGTTGCCGAACACCCAGGCGGTGGGGCCGCCCATGGTGCCCTTGTCCAGTTCCTCGTCGAGGTCGCGGTCGCCGGCGCCGTCGGCGGCGAGGACGCGCACGCCGGCCTCCCTCAGGCCGGCCACGGCCCGCTCGACGGGCACGCCCACGGCGACGGGCAGGTGGAAGTGGGAGCCGACGGAGGCCCGGACGGCCTTCGGGTTGTACAGGTCGACGGAGGCGTCGGTGAGGATCACGGCCTCCGCCCCGGCGGCGTCGGCGCAGCGCAGCACGGTGCCGGCGTTGCCGGGGTCGCGCACGTGGGCGAGGACGGCGACCAGCTTCGGCCGGGCGGCGAGGATGTCCTCGAAGGGGGTGTCCAGGAACCGGCAGACGCCGACCAGGCCCTGCGGGGTGACGGTGGTGGAGATCTCGGCGATGACCTCCTCGGAGGCCAGGTGCACCCGGGCGCCTGCCTCGCGGGCCTCCCCGACGATGTCGGCGTACCGCTCCGCGGCCTCGACGGTGGCGAACAGTTCCACGAGCGTCGCGCCGCCGTCGGCTCCCCGGTGCCCGGCGCCCTCCCGCACGGCCTGCGGCCCCTCCGCGAGGAACAGCCGGTCCTTCCCCCGGAAGTTCCGCTTGGCAAGCCGCCGGGCAGCAGAGACACGCGCGGACCGGGGGGAGATCAGCTCGGGGCTGACGGGAGGCATCCTCTTCGTCACTTTCAGGAGAGTCTTCTCGTTTCGGCACCGGCTGGTGCGGCGCGCCCCGAGGGGACGCGGGGAACCGCGCGAGCGACCACGACCGACCCGCGGCCGAACGGCTCGCGACGGGCCCCAACAACAGGACCCGCAAGCCATGAAAGCCTGCGGGTCCTACGGTGAACGTCGGCTCAGAGCCAGCGCAGCGTCACGCGGCCTTCGGCGCGTTGACGTCCGACGGCAGCGCCTTCTGCGCGACCTCGACGAGCGCCGCGAAGGCGTTCGCGTCGTTCACGGCCAGCTCGGCCAGGATCTTGCGGTCGACCTCGACGTTCGCGGCCTTCAGACCCTGGATGAAGCGGTTGTAGGTGATGCCGTTGGCGCGGGCAGCGGCGTTGATGCGCTGGATCCACAGCTGACGGAAGTCGCCCTTGCGCTTCTTGCGGTCGTTGTAGTTGTAGACCAGCGAGTGGGTGACCTGCTCCTTGGCCTTGCGGTACAGGCGCGAACGCTGACCGCGGTAGCCGGAGGCCTGCTCCAGGATCGCCCGGCGCTTCTTGTGGGCGTTGACTGCCCGCTTGACGCGTGCCACTTGTTAACTCCTTGTAGCGGGGTCGTGGGGGTCCTCACACGACCCGGAAACGATTCGGTCCCGGTCCCGACGCACGGCGCTCGCAGAGCGCCGCAGCGTCACTTGCCGAGAAGCTTCTTGATCTTCGCGGCGTCGCCCGGGGCCATCTCGGCGTTGCCGGTGAGGCGACGCGTGACGCGGGACGACTTGTGCTCGAGCAGGTGGCGCTTGCCGGCGCGCTCGCGGAGCACCTTGCCGGAGCCGGTGACCTTGAAGCGCTTGCTGGCACCGCTGTGCGACTTGTTCTTCGGCATAGCGCCGTTATCTCCTCGTCGGTGGCGCTCCGGTGCCCGGTCGTGAAAACCGGGCACAGTGGAGCGTCGCTCTCTTCTATCGGTTACATCCTCGGGGACGCACAGGTGCGCATCCCCCGGGGATCACGCCTCGGCCGGCTCCTCGGACGGCGCCTCTGACGCCTCGGCCTCGGCAGGGTTCTGCGACTTGCCGGGGTTCGCCTTCGCCTCGGCCTTGCGGGCCTCCTGCGCCTGACGGGCCTCGGCCATCGCCTCGGTCTTCTTCTTGTGCGGACCGAGGACCATGATCATGTTGCGGCCGTCCTGCTTCGGGTTCGACTCCACGAAGCCGAGGTCCTGGACGTCCTCCGCGAGCCGCTGCAGCAGTCGGTAGCCCAGCTCGGGGCGGGACTGCTCACGGCCACGGAACATGATCGTGATCTTGACCTTGTCGCCCTGCTTGAGGAACCGGACGACGTGACCCTTCTTGGTGTCATAGTCGTGCGGGTCGATCTTCGGCCGGAGCTTCATCTCCTTGATGACCGTGTGCGCCTGGTTCTTGCGCGCCTCACGGGCCTTCATGGCCGACTCGTACTTGAACTTCCCGTAGTCCATGAGCTTGCACACGGGCGGACGGGCGTTCGCCGCGACCTCGACCAGGTCCAGGTCGTACTCCTGCGCAAGCTCCAGTGCCTTCGCGAGCGGCACGATGCCGACCTGCTCGCCACTGGGACCGACAAGTCGCACCTCGGGAACGCGAATCCGGTCGTTGATGCGGGGCTCGGCGCTGATGGATCCTCCTCGGTAGCACCACGCGACGGTCTGGCGGACAGCCGCGTAACGTCTGTGTTCGTTAGACCTAACCGCGCCGAAGCAACAAAAATGCCCCGGACGATCACATGCGGGGCTCCCATACGTCCGGAGCACCGCCGCGATGTCGCGGGGCGCGCTTTCGGGCGACTCCATCGCCCGTACGGAACGATGGCGGTCGCCTGACCGGACCCGCCGTCCCGGGGGACGGAGCAGGTGGGAGATCGGAGCCTCCACTTGTGGGCCGAACACGCAGGTGTCCGGCCGGTCGTTTCCCCCAGACTACAGGGTTGCCACAGAGGGTGCCAAACCGTGCGCCGCGGGCCGTGCGGGGCGGGCTCCCGCGGGCCGGGGCACGCCCGGCGGGGCCTATCGTGTGGGGCATGAGTGACACCCCTCCTGAGTCCCCCGACTTCGACGCGATGACCCGGGACATCGCCGAGGTCCCCGCCGTCGAGGTGATCGTGACGGTCGCCGTCAACCTGATGAGCGCCGCCGCCGTGAAGCTCGGGCTGAGCGAGGAGGGCGAGAAGTTCAAGGACCTGGACGAGGCCCGCAAGCTGATCACCGCGCTCGCCGGCCTGCTGGACGCGAGCACGACCGAGGTCAGCTCCTTCCACGCGGCCCCGCTGCGCGACGGCCTGAAGTCCCTCCAGCTGGCGTTCCGCGAGGCGTCGGTCGTCCCGGACGAGCCGGGCCAGGGACCGGGCGAGAAGTACACCGGCCCGGTCTACGGCTGACCCGCTCCCCCTTCTTTCAGGGGGTCTGCTCCTTCACGTACAAGGGCTCGCCCGGAGGCGTGGTCCCGGCCGGCAGCAGTGCCAGGTCGAGGCCGCGCACCAGGCGGGCCCGCAGTGTCTCGTCGGCGGCGAGCCGTCCGGCGACCGCGCGGGCGGCCTCGGCGGGCGGCACGGCCGGGTCCAGGACGAGGGCGAGGGTGCCGTCGGCCCGCCCGGGCCCGAGGTGGGCGCGCAGCACGGCGGGCTCGGCGGCCACCGCCGTACGGACGGCCGCCACCACGGCCGGGTCGGCGAGCGGGTCGGTGCTGGTGCGGCCCTCGGCGAGGGCGAGCAGCGCCGGGCCGGTCAGCTCGAACGGCACCGGTCCGGCGAGGTCCAGCACGATCGTGTCGGCCTTCTCGTGCACGGCGGCCCGGAGCGCCTGGTGCAGGGGCACGGCGACCGGGCGGGCCCCCGGGTCCCAGCGGGCGAGGGAGTCGGTGGAGGTGAAGGCGGGGAGCGCGGTGCGGTCGCCGGCCTTCAGGGTGGGTACGGCCATGTCGCTGGTCTTCTCGCGGCGCAACCCGTTCTCGTCCTCCTCGGCCTCGCCGAGCACGGCGACGACGGGGACCAGCAGACGGGCGCCCCTGAGCGCCTCCAGGACGGGCCCGAGGGCGTCGCGGTCCTCGGCCCAGGCGGCGAGCGCGGCGCTCAGCCGGGGATCGGCGGAGCCGTCGTCGTCGGAGAAGCCGGGGTCGGGAATGTTCTTGTTCGCCACGGTCACCGACCCTATAGCGGTCCGTGCGGAGGGAGGCCGCCGGGCCGGTGGCGGCGGACGGGAGCGGGGGAAGACGGCGCCACCGCGCACCCGCGCACGCCCGGGGCGCCGGGTCAACTCCTCTAGACTCCGGGGAAGTTGACCACCAGCAGGCCGGACGGCGGCGTTCTCCACACCGTGCCGGGGCCCGGTCGTGGAAGGAGCGCGGTGCCTCCCGTACACCCGACTCGCCGTTCCCTCGTCGTCGGTGGCCTCGCGGCCGCCGCGGCCGCCGCTCTGACGCCGCCGGCGTACGCGTCGTCATCCGGTCTCGTCCCCGTCCGCCTGGCCGGTCCCACCGGGCCGCTTCCGGTGGGCGCGGTGGAACTGCACCTGGTCGACCGGTCGCGCACCGACCCGTGGGCGGGCGGGCCGCGCGAGCTGATGGCGACCGTCGCCTATCCGGCCGCCGACGTCCGAGGCCGCCCGCCGCTGCCGTGGCTGCCGCCGGGCGCCACGCGGGCGCTGAAGGCCCGATACGGCGGTGTGCTGGACGGCTACGCGCTCCCGCTGACGCACAGCGCGGACCGGGCTCCGGCCCGGCCGGGCCGCCGTCCGGTGCTCCTGTACTCCCCGGGCGCGGGCTCGGACCGCACGTTCAACACCCTGGTGGTCGAGGAACTGGTGTCCTGGGGCTATGGGGTGGTCACGGTCGACCACCCCCACGACTCGGGCGAGGTGGAGTTCCCGGACGGCCGTGTGGTGCGCTCCGCCGGCGAGCACACCGAGGAGGAGGTCGTCGCCGCGGTCGCGGTGCGCGCCGCCGACCTGCGGTTCGTGCTCGACCACCTCGGCGGGCCGGGCCGGCTCCCGCGCGGGCTGCGCGGCGCCCTCGACCTGACGCGCGTGGGGGCCTTCGGCCACTCCCGGGGCGGTGCCGCGGCGGCGGCCCTGATGGACCTGGACGACCGGGTGCGGGCCGGCGCCGACCTGGACGGCACGGTGTTCGGTCCCGTGGTCGGGCGCGGTCTGGACCGCCCGTTCCTGCTGCTGGACACGGCGGACCACGACGGTCTGGCCAAGGACCCGCACTGGCCCGAGTTCTGGCGCAACCTGCGCGGCTGGCGGCGCTGCCTGCGGCTCGCGGACGCCGGGCACCTCTCCTTCACCGACATCGTGGCCCTCGCGCCGCAGCTTCCGCCCGGGCTGCCGCTGGACGTCGGCACGGTGCCCGCGGACCGGGCGGTGGCGGCCGTCCGGGCCACGGTGCGGGCCTTCTTCGACCTCCAGTTGCGCGGCCGGCCCGACGCCGGACGGCTGCTGCGGGGCGCTTCGGCGCGCTACCCGGAGATCGGGTACGTCGCCGGGTAGCGGAGCCTCACAGCGGCCGCCCGCGGTTGCGCCACAGGATCACCCCGGCCACCAGGAGCACCGCGCCCGCGCCGCCGGCCAGCGGCGCGGCCCAGTCGGCGGTGCCGGGGCCGGGCCGCGGGGCGTCCGGTCCGGGTCCGAAGTACTTCCCGCCGTACGACGCGGCGTGCAGGCGGCGCGGCCGCAGGAGGGCCGCGGACCTCAGGGCCGCCGCCGGGTCGATCATGCCGAAGCCCCGGGAGTCGTCCCGGCCGCCGGCCGGGGCGTCCCGCGCGGTGTCCTCCAGCAGCTTCTTGATCTGGGCCGGGGCCAGGTCCGGGTGGACGGAGCGGATCAGGGCCGCCGCCCCGGAGACGAAGGCGGAGGCGGCGCTGGTGCCCCAGCCCGCGTAGTACTTGTGGTCGGGGTCGGCGATGACGACGTCGACGCCGGGCGCGCTGACGGCCGCGTACCAGCGGCGGGTGGAGAAGGCGGCGCGGACGCCGTACTTGTCCACGGCGGTGGCGGCGATGACGCCCGGGTAGGCGGCCGGGTAGGAGACGTGGTCGCCCTTGTCGCCGCCGTTGCCCGCGGAGGCGACGACGACCACGCCCTTGCCCAGGGCGTACTGCACGGCCTCGTCCTCGCCGGATTCGGGGTGGGCCGAGCTGGAGTCGTCGCCGAGGGAGAGGTTGATGACGTCGGCGCCGTG
This sequence comes from Streptomyces sp. NPDC029296, assembly GCF_055569255.1. Classification (NCBI taxonomy): domain Bacteria; kingdom Bacillati; phylum Actinomycetota; class Actinomycetes; order Kitasatosporales; family Streptomycetaceae; genus Streptomyces; species Streptomyces sp. NPDC029296. The sequence continues at coordinate 45,327 of NZ_JBVHXT010000015.1, read as the reverse complement.
GTCGGCGGCCCAGCGGATGCCGTCGGCGAGGGCGGTGCCGCGGGTGGTGCGGGCCTTGGCGCGGGCCGGGTCGCCGTCCTCCAGGATCACGCGGACCGGCAGGATCCGCGCCTCGGGGGCCACGCCCAGGACGCCGTCGCCGGCGCCGGGACCGTGGCCGTGCCCGGCGATGATGCCGGCCATGGCGGTGCCGTGCCGGGCCCAGAGGCGGTCGCCGGGCCCGGCGCCGAAGCCGATCATGTCCTTGGCGGGCAGGACGTTCCCGGCGAGGTCGGGGTGGCCGGCCTCCACGCCGGTGTCCAGGACGGCGACGGTGACGCCCCGGCCCCTGGTGGTCTGCCAGACCTCGTCCAGGTGGAGCGCGGACAGCGCCCACTGCTGGGCGCGCAGGCCGTCGGCGTGGGCCGGGGCGGCGGGCAGCAGGGCGAGGGAGCCGGTGAGCAGCAGGCTCGCCGCGGCGGCGAGGGCCCTCGGCCGGCCGCCGGTCGATCGGGTCGATCGGGTCATACGGGCTTCTCCGTGGCCGTGCCGACGGTCTTGCGCAGCCGTCGTTCGATGCGGTCGGCCAGGCCCTTGGCCTCGTTGCCGAGGCCGGCCTGGGCCGGTGCGGTGGCGGCGCCGGCCCGGACGGCGTCGGCGGCGGGCTGGGGCGCGTCGACGACCCGGCCGTCGGCCCAGCCGGAGACGGCGTACGCCACGACGGGGGCGTCGGTGAGGACGGAGAGCGTCCAGGAGGCCCGCTGCCGGTCGCCGAAGCCGGCGGCCGCGGTGCCGGCGGCGGCGTACGGCCGGGGCATCAGGTCGGCGCGCCGGTCCAGGCGCTCGTCGCGGAAGCGGGCGGCGAGCGCGGCCATGGCGGCGGGGTCGGCCGTGGTGAACAGCAGGCCGACGGTGGTGACGTGGCTCTGGGTGGCGTCGGTGTAGGTGGCGCGCAGCAGTCGCCGGCAGCCGGCCGGGGCGAGCGCCCGGGCCAGCAGCGGGTCGAAGGCGTGGGCGCAGCCGCCGTCCGGGGCCACGGCGATCCGGGTCCAGGTGCGGTCGGCTCCCCCGGGGCCGGCGCCGGTGCCCTGGACGGTGGGCGGGAAGAGCCGGTCCACGGGCACGCTGTGCCAGAGCGCCCCGGCGGTGCTGTAGGCGGTGCGGGCGGCGTCGTCCCCGCCGTCCCCGGTGAGCCGGCTTCCGACGGCGGCGCCGCCGATGAGGCCGAGTCCGAGCACGAGACAGGTGGCGGCCGCGGCGGTCCGCGGCCCCACGCGGGGGCGCGGGCGCGTGCCGGACAGTTCGGGTTCCGCGAACGACACGACGGGCCGGCCGGCCGGTGCGGCGCTCCGGGCCCGGCCCGGGCCGGGGGGGGGGGGGGGGGGGGGGGAAAGGGGGGGGGCAAGGCCCAGCGCTCCCGCTGCCGGGGTGCTAGCTGGGGCGGAGGGAGAGGGGTGGGGAGCAGGAGGTTTTTTTCTC
>NZ_JBVHXT010000015.1:32367-43859 GCF_055569255.1 Streptomyces sp. NPDC029296 | reverse complement strand
CGGTCTGCGCAAACAACCAGCCGTCCCGCCCTGCTGTTGCGTCCCTCCTTCCCCGTCCCGGGCCGGGCCCGCCGGACGGCGGGCCCCAGGTGCGGGCCCCGGCCACCGGCTCTCCGGCGGCCGGGCCGCCATCGGAGGCGGAGAGAACGGGCCGGAGCCGCGTGGTCGTCTCCACCGGGGCCTCGGCGGGGGCGCCCTGCCGGAAGGCCCCACCGGGTCCGGCCGGGTCCGCCGGAGCCTCGGCCGACTGTCCCGGACGGGGCACGGCACCGGGCCGAGGCCGAGCGCCGGACCCGGCCGCGCTCGGCGGCACGTCGGGGAAACGGGCCGACGCCGGGGGCGCCCCGGCCGAGATGCCCTGCCGGGAGGCCCCGCCGGAACCGGCCGGGTCCGCCGGGACCGCGGCCGACTGCCCCGGACGGGGCACGGCACCGGGAGCAGTGCCCGGCCGAGGCCGGTCGGCGGTCCCGGCCGCGACGCCCTGCCGGGAGGCCCCACCGGAACCGGCCGGATCCGCCGGAGCCTCGGCCGGCTGCCCCGGACGGGGCACGGCACCGGGCCGAGGCCGGGCGCCGGACCCGGCCGCGCTCGGCGGCACGTCGGGGAAACGGGCCGACGCCGGGGGCGGGGGCGGGCTCACCGGGTCGGGGGGCCCGGGCACCGCCGGGGGGCGCGGGGTGAAGACCGACGGCTCGTCGTCGGGGTCGTCGGCCGGGCCGGCCGCCGGACCGCCGGCGGGGCGGGGCGTGGCCGCGGTGGGCGGTGCGGCCGGGGGGCGGGGCGGTACCGGGGTGTGCCGCGCCTCCGTGCTCATGCACCCCCCGTTTCCTCGTGCCCGGGCCGTCTCCTCGTCCGCGGGCCGTCCGTCGCCCGGCCGCGCCCGGCGCACAGGTTCCTCCCGGGCACGCATACCCGTACGGCCGGGCGGGCATCCCGGTTCACCTGGTGCGCCGGGCGCGGTCCGCCGTACGTGCGCGTCACTCTACGGCTTGTCGGGGGCCGGGACGGAACCGGTCCGCGCGCCCGGGGCATCTGCCCGGAACGTCCCCCTACCCTGCGGTAATCCTCTCTGGCAGGCTTCCGTCATGACTGCGCCTGCCGCCGCCCGGGCCCGTTACGACCGGGCCACCGCCCATCTCGACGCCCCTCTCGCGATCGTGGACCTGGACGCGTTCGACGCCAACGCGGACGACCTGCTGCGCCGGGCCGGGGGCAAGCCCGTGCGGGTCGCCAGCAAGTCGGTGCGCTGCCGTGCCCTGCTGGAACGGGTGCTGGCCCGGGAGGGGTTCCGGGGCGTCATGTCGTTCACCCTGGCCGAGTCGCTGTGGCTCGCGCGGTCGGGGTTCGAGGACGTCCTGCTGGCCTATCCGTCCGCCGACCGGGCCGGGTTCGCCGAGCTGGCCGCCGATCCCAAGCTCGCCGGTGCCGTCACCGTGATGGTCGACGACCCGGCGCACCTGGATCTCATCGACGCCGCCCGTGACGGCGGGCGCGAAGTCGTGCGGGTCTGCCTGGAGTTGGACACCGCGCTAAGGCTGCTGGGCGGCCGGGTGCGGATCGGCGCCCGGCGCTCGCCGCTGCGCTCCCCCGCCCAACTCGCCGAGCTGGCCCGCTCGGTGGCCCGGCGGCCGGGCTTCCGGCTGGTGGGGATCATGGCGTACGAGGGGCACGTCGCCGGGGTCGGGGACGCGGTCGCGGGCCGGCCGGTGCGGTCCCGGGCGATCCGGCTGATGCAGGCCGCGGCCCGGCGGGAGCTGGCCGAGCGGCGCGCGGCGGTCGTCCGAGCGGTGCGGGCCGTCGTCCCGGACCTGGAGTTCGTGAACGGCGGCGGCACCGGCAGCGTCCAGCACACCGCGGTGGAGGACGCGGTCACCGAGATCGCCGCCGGTTCGGGGCTGTACGTGCCGCGCCTCTTCGACAACTACACCTCCTTCACCGGCCGCCCGGCCGCCCTGTTCGCGCAGCCGGTGGTGCGGCGGCCCGGCGTCGGCGTGGTCACGGTGCTGGGCGGTGGTTATCCGGCCTCCGGCGTCGCCGGGCCGGACCGGCTGCCGGTGCCGTATCTGCCCGAGGGGCTGCGCTACGACCCGCAGGAGGGCCCCGGGGAGGTGCAGACCCCGCTGCTCGGCTCGCCCGCCGACGACCTGCTCATCGGCGACAAGGTGTGGTTCCGGCACGCCAAGGCGGGCGAGCTGTGCGAGCGGTTCGAGACCCTGCACCTGATCGAGGGGGACACGGTGACCGCGACCGTGCCGACCTACCGGGGCGAGGGGCACGCCTTCCTGTGAGACCTCCTACAGAGGGGTGACGTAGGCGCCGGTGAGGCCGCCGTCCACGAGGAAGTCGGTGGCGTTGACGAAGGAGGAGTCGTCACTGGCGAGGAAGGCGACGGCGGCGGCGATCTCCTCGGCCTCGGCGAACCGGCCGGCGGGGATGTGCACCAGGCGGCGCGCGGCGCGCTCGGGATCCTTGGCGAACAGCTCCCGGAGCAGCGGGGTGTTGACCGGGCCGGGGCACAGCGCGTTGACCCGGATGCCCTCGCGGGCGAACTGCACGCCCAGTTCGCGGGACATGGCGAGGACCCCGCCCTTGGACGCGGTGTAGGAGATCTGCGAGGTGGCGGCGCCCATCCGGGCCACGAACGAGGCGGTGTTGATGATGGAGCCCTTGCCCTGGCGCCGCATGTAGGGGATGGCCGCCTTGCAGCACAGGTACACCGAGGTCAGGTTGACCTCCTGGACGCGCCTCCACGCCTCCAGGCCGGTTTCCAGGATGGAGTCGTCGTCGGGCGGAGAGATGCCGGCGTTGTTGAAGGCGATGTCCACGCTGCCGTAGGTGTCGTACGCCGCCTCGAACAGCGCCTCGACCTGCCCGGGGTCGGTGACGTCGGTGGAGACGAAGAGTCCGCCGGTCTCGTCGGCGGCGGTCTTGCCGCGGGTCTGGTCGACGTCCGCGCAGACGACGTGGGCGCCCTCGGCGGCGAGGCGGCGGGCGGTGGCGAGTCCGATGCCGCTGCCGGCTCCGGTCACGACGGCGGTACGGCCGGCCAGGCGGCGGCAGACAGGGATGTCGTTCACAGTGCGGGGCCCTCCGTGCTGATGAAGACGTTCTTGGTCTCGGTGAAGGCGGTCAGGGCGTCGGGGCCGAGTTCGCGGCCGAGGCCGGACTGCTTGAAGCCGCCGAACGGGGTCCAGTAGCGGACGCTGGAGTGGGAGTTCACGGACAGGTTGCCCGCGCGGACGGCCTGGGAGACGCGCAGGGCGCGGCCCACGTCCCGGGTCCAGATCGACCCGGACAGGCCGTAGGGGGTGTCGTTGGCGAGGCGGACGGCGTCCTGCTCGTCGGTGAAGGGCAGCAGGACGGCGACGGGTCCGAAGATCTCCTCGCGGGCCGCCCGGCTGTCGTGCCGCTCGCCGGTGAGCACGGTCGGCGGGAACCAGAAGCCGGGGCCGTCGGGGGCGCTGCCGCGCAGGGCCGGGGCGCCGTCGGGGACATAGGACCGTACGCGCTCCCGTTGCCGTGCCGAGATCAGCGGGCCCATCTGCGTCCTCTCGTCGGCCGGGTCGCCGACGACCACGGCGGCCAGCGCGTCGGCGAGCAGGTCCCGGGCCTCCTCCAGCACGCTCCGCTGCACCAGGACGCGGGTGCGGGCGCAGCAGTCCTGGCCGGCGTTGTCGAGGAAAGAGAAGGGGTCGAGGGCGGCGGGGAGGTCGGCGTCGGCGAAGACGATGCTGGGGCTCTTGCCGCCGAGTTCGAGGGTGACGGGTTTGACCTGGCGGGCGCAGCGCTCCATGACCTCGCGGCCGGTGGGGGTGGAGCCGGTGAACACGATTTTGGCGACGTCGGGGTGGTCCACCAGGGCACGGCCGGCGGTGGTGCCGTAGCCGGGCAGCACCTGGAAGGCGTGTTCGGGCAGGCCCGCCTCCAGGGCCAGGTCGGCGAGGCGGAGCGCGGTGAGCGGGGTGGTCTCGGCGGGCTTGAGGACGACCGTGTTGCCCGCGGCGAGCGCCGGGAAGGAGCCCCAGGCGGCGATCGGCATGGGGAAGTTCCAGGGGGCGATCACGCCGACCACGCCCAGGGGTTCGTGGAAGGTGACGTCCCAGCCGCCGGGCGCCGGGATCTGGCTGCCGAGCAGGCGTTCGGCGCCGCCGGCCGCGTACAGCAGCAGGTCGCGGGCGTTGCCGGCCTCCCAGCGGGCGTTGCCGAGGGTGTGGCCGGCCTCGCGGACCTCCAGCCGGGCGAGTTCCTCGGTGTGGGCGTCGACCGCGTCCGCGAAGCGGCGCAGCAGCCGGGCCCGGTCGGCGGGGGCGAGGGCGGCCCAGGCCCGCTGGGCCCGTACGGCCCGTGCGACGGCGACGGCGACGTCCTCCTCGCTCGCGGCGGGGACGGTGGCGACGGTCTCCTCGGTGGCGGGGTTGAGGACGGTCAGCTCGTTCGGATCGGACACGGGGCGACCTTTCACAGGCGTTCGAAGGAGCGGCGCAGCTCCCAGTCGGTGACCGCGGCGTCGAAGGCGTCCAGTTCGACGCGCGCCATGTTGCGGTAGTGCGCGACCACCTCGTCGCCGAAGGCGGCCCGTGCGATCTCGCTGTTCTCCCACAGCTCGGCGGCCTCCCGCAGAGTGGTCGGGACGTGCTCGAACCCGGCGGTGTAGGCGTTCCCGGCGCAGGGCTCGGGCGGTTCGAGTTTCCGCTCGACGCCGTGGAGCCCGGCCGCGACCAGTCCGGCGACGGCGAGGTGGGGGTTGACGTCCCCGCCGGGGAGGCGGTTCTCGAAACGCAGGGAGCGGCCGCGGCCGACCACGCGCAGGGCGCAGGTGCGGTTGTCGTGGCCCCAGGCGACGGCGGTGGGCGCGAAGGAGCCGGGCTGGAACCGCTTGTAGGAGTTGATGTTGGGGGCGTACAGGAGGCAGAAGTCGCGCAGGGCGGCGAGCTGTCCGGCGAGGAAGTGCCGCATCACGTCGGACATGCCGTCGGGTCCCGCCATGGCGTTGCGGCCGTCGGCGTCGGCGAGGGAGAGGTGGATGTGGCAGGAGTTGCCCTCGCGGTCGTTGTACTTGGCCATGAAGGTGATCGACACGCCCTCCTGGGCGGCGATCTCCTTGGCGCCGGTCTTGTACAGGGCGTGCTGGTCGCAGGTGCGCAGGGCCTCGGTGTAGCGGAAGGCGATCTCGTGCTGGCCGGGGTTGCACTCGCCCTTGGCGGACTCCACGGTGAGGCCCGCGCCGGCCATGTCGTTGCGCAGCCGGCGCAGCAGGGGCTCGACGCGGCCGGTGCCGAGGATGGAGTAGTCGACGTTGTACCGGTTGGCGGGGGTCAGGCCGCGGTAGCCCGCGTCCCAGGCCGCCTCGTAGCTGTCCTTGAAGACGATGAACTCCAGCTCGGTGCCGACCTGGGCGGTGTAGCCGAGGGCGGCGAGCCGCTCCAGCTGGCGGCGCAGGATCTGGCGGGGCGCGACGGTGACCGGGCTGCCGTCGTCCCAGGCGAGGTCGGCGAGGAGCAGGGCGGTGCCGGGGTGCCAGGGGACGCGGCGCAGGGTGGCGGGGTCGGGGCGCATGGCGAAGTCGCCGTAGCCGCGCTCCCAGGAGGACATCGCGTAGCCGTCGACGGTGTTCATCTCGGGGTCGACCGCGAGCAGGTAGTCGCAGCCCTCGGCGCCGTGGTGCAGGACCTCGTCGAGGAAGAAGCGGGCGGCGAACCGCTTTCCCTGGAGCCGTCCTTGCATGTCGGGGAAGGCCAGGACGACGGTGTCGATCTCGCCGCTCGCGACGAGGGCGTGCAGTTCCTCGACGCTGAGCGGGGCGGTGGGGTCTGCCACGGGAGAGCCTCCTTGGGCGCCATCGCGCTTTCTCGGCCGAGCCGGGAGCCATAAGGTATTGCCGGGAACCAATGGTTGGGAAGGGGGCACTGCGCATGGCGCGGGACGGGGGGCCGGGCGGGCCGGAGGACCGGCTCGCGTCGGTGCTGCGGCCGGTGCGGGCGGGCAACGGCTTCGAGGAGGCGCTGGAGCAGATACTCCAGGTCGTCCGGCTGGGCCTGGTGCCCGGCGGCGGGCGGCTGCCGGCCGAGCGGGAGCTTGCGGAGCGGCTCGGGATCAGCCGGGTGACGCTGCGCGAGGTGCTGAAGGTGCTCCAGGACCAGGGGCTGGTGCGGGCGCGGCGCGGGCGGTACGGCGGGACGTTCGTGCTGCCGCGCCCGGACGCGGGCGGCGAGGACGAGCTGCGCCGCCGGGTGGCGGGGGTGGACCTCGAGGACGTGCTGCGCTTCCGGGAGGTGCTGGAGGTGGGCGCGGCCGGGCTGTGCGCGGCCCACGGGCTGGACGGGGAGCGCGCGGCACGGCTGCGGCAGGCGCTGGAGGGCACCCACGAGGCCCCGCTCGCGGACTACCGGCGGGCCGACACGCTGCTCCACCTGACGCTGGCCGAGCTGTGCGGCTCGCCGTCGCTGGCCGCGCGGTACGCGGCGGTCCGGGCCACGGTCAACGACCTGCTGGACTGCATCCCGCTGCTGGTGCGCAATCTGGAGCACTCCCAGCGGCAGCACACCGCGCTGGTGGAGGCCGTGCTGGAGGGGGACGCGGACGGGGCCCGGGAGATGATGCGCGAGCACTGCGCGGGCACGGCGGCCCTGCTGCGGGGCTTCCTGGCCTGAACGGGTGCACAAAGGTTCGAGGGAACACCTTTACCGGAGGCGCTCTTGAAGCGGGCGCCGCGACAGAGCACCGTGGGGACGGGGACCGCCGGGTTCCCGGGAGGGCAGCATGACGGCACGGCCGCTGATCGGCGTGAGCACGTATCTGGAGTCCGGTGCGCGCTGGGGGGTGTGGGAGCTGGAGGCGGTGCTGGTGCCGGTCGCGTATCCGCGGCTGGTGCAGCGGGCCGGCGGGCTGGCGTTCCTGCTGCCGCCGGACGCGCCGGAGCGGGCCGCCGCGGCGGTGGCCCGGCTGGACGGACTGGTCATCGCGGGCGGCCCGGACGTCGACCCGGCCCGCTACGGCGCCGAGCGCTCCCCGCACACCGGGCCGCCCGCGCCCGAGCGGGACGCCTGGGAGCTGGCGCTGATCGAGGCCGCGCTGGCGGCGGGCCTGCCCCTGCTCGGCATCTGCCGGGGCATGCAGCTGCTGAACGTCGCCCTGGGCGGCACGCTGGTCCAGCACCTGGACGGGCACGTGGAAAGGGTCGGCGTGTTCGGCGGGCACCCGGTGAAGCCGGTACCGGGGACGCTGTACGGCGGGATCGTCCCGGAGGAGCTGACCGTGCCGACGCACCACCACCAGGCGGTGGAGCGGCTCGGTGCCGGGCTGGTGCCGTCGGCCTACGCGGCGGACGGCACCGTGGAGGCCGTGGAGCTGCCCGCGGACCGGGGCTGGGTGCTCGGCGTGCAGTGGCACCCCGAGCAGAGCGAGGATTTGCGGGTCGTGCGCGCCCTGGTCACAGCCGCGTCCTGAGCCGGGCGGGGGCGGCGTCGCCCCGGGCACGCGGGAAGGGACGGGACGCCGCCGGCGGCTGGCCCGTGGTTTCCGCGCGGGCGGCCGGCCCGGGGGCGCGGGGTCGCGTCATGGGGCCGTCGTGGTGTGCCGGGCGCGGATGCGTCGTGGCCGGGCACGCGGCTCCCCGCGCCCCTCCGGGCCCACCACCACTCGCCCGTGCGGATGCGTCGTAGCCGGGCACGCCGCCCCCCGCGCCCCTCCGGGCCCACCTAGCCGGGCGCGGGGTTCCCCGCGCTCCTTCGGGGCTCACGCGCGGGTGAGGGACAGGAGTTCTCTTGCCGGGCCCGTGGGGCGGTGGCCGGTCGGCCAGACCGCCCTGAGGGCTCGGCGCAGGGGGACGCCCTCTATGGGGATGCTGACCAGGCGGCGCAGGGACAGCTCCTCGCCCACCGCCAGTTCGCTGAGGACGGAGGGGCCGGCGCCGCTGACCGCGGAGGCCTTGACCGCCGTGGTCGAGGACAGCTCGATCAGCGGACGCGCCAGGCCGCCGAGCGCCGCGTCCAGGACCTGGCGGGTGCCCGAGCCGCGCTCGCGGAGGATGAGCGGGGTGGAGGCCAGCTCCGCCGCCGTCAGGGGCCGCCGGCGCCGGGCCCACGGGTGGCCGGGCGCGGTGACGACGATCAGCCGGTCGTGGGCGATGACCGCCGAGTCCAGGCCCGTGGGCACGGACAGCCCCTCCACGAACCCGAGGTCCGCCTCCCCCGCCAGCAGCAGTTCCGCGACCTTCGCCGAGTTGCCCGCGAGCAGCGAGACGGCCGTGTCGGGCCGCTCGGCGTGCAGCGCGAGCAGCCAGCCGGGCAGCAGGTACTCGGCGATGGTCATGCTGGCCGCGACCCTGAGCCGGGAGTCCCGCCGGTCCCGCAGCGCCCGCGCGCCCGCGTCGAAGGCCGCCGCCGCCTCGACCACCCGACGGGCCCAGTCCGTGACCAGGGCACCCGCGTCGGTGAGCCGGGAGCCGCGCGGGGAGCGGTCCACGAGGGCCACCCCCAGCTGCCGTTCCATGGAGCGCAGCCGGCTGCTCGCGGCCGGCTGGGTGATGCCGACCTCGCGGGCCGCCGCCCCCAGGCTGCCCAGCCGCGCCACCGCGAGCAGCAGCTCCAGCGCGGCGAGGTCCGGCACCCGGTGCGCCAGAGATGCCGTGCGTTCCTGCTGTCCCTCGGCCCTGCTCATAAGACCAGCTTATGCCCTCATAGACGGGAACTCCCTGGTCACGGGCGAACCAATGAGAAACGGTGAGGGCATGATCACCGCAGCCCCGCCCCGTACGCTCCCGCTCAGACACCTGGGCCCCAACTGGTACGCCTCCGTGATGGGCACCGCGATCGTCGGCTCGGCCGGTGTCGCGCTGCCCGCCCCGGCGGACGCGCCGCGCGGCGTCTTCGCGGCCGTGTGGGTGCTGTCGCTGCTGCTGCTCGCGGCCCTGCTGGCCGCCCGCGCCCTGCACTGGGCCCGCCACCCGGACCAGGCCCGTGCCCATCTGCTCGACCCGGCGATGGCCCCCTTCCACGGCTGTCTGGCGATGGCCCTGCTGTCGGTCGGCGGCGGCGCCCTGACCACCGGCCGGGACCTGATCGGCACCCGCGCGGCCGTCGCCCTGGACGCCGTGCTGTACACCGCCGGCACGGTGACGGGGCTCGCCGCCGCCGTCGCCGTGCCGTACCTGATGGCCGTACGGCATCGCGTCGAGCCCGCCCAGGCCAGCCCGGTGTGGCTGCTGCCGCTGATCGCGCCCATGGTGTCGGCGGCGGTCGGCCCGCTGCTGGTGCCGCATCTGCCGCCGGGGCAGCCCCGGGAGACGCTGCTGCTCGCGTGTCTCGCCCTGTTCGGGCTGAGCCTGCTGGCCGTGCTGCTGACGCTGCCGCTGGTCTTCGCCCGGCTGATGACCTCCGGGCCGCTGCCGCTCGCGCTCACCCCGACCCTGTTCCTGGTGCTCGGCCCGCTCGGGCAGTCCGCCACCGCCACCGGCCTGATCGCGGACGCCGCCCCCGGGGTCGTACCGGCCCCCTACGACCGTGGCCTCGCGGTCTTCGCCGTGCTGTACGGCGTGCCCGTGATGGGGTTCGCGCTGCTCTGGCTGGCCTGGGCGACCGCGCACGTGGTGCGGGCCCGGCGGCACGGCATGGGGTTCACCCTGACCTGGTGGGCGTTCACCTTCCCGGTGGGCACCTGTGTCACCGGTGCCGCCGCCCTCGCCCGGCACACGGGCCTGGCGGCGTACGAGGCGCTGGCCGTCGGCCTGTACGCCGTGCTGGTCGCGGCCTGGCTCGCGGCGGCCCGCGGTACCGTGCGCGGCCTGTTCAGCGGCGAGCTGCTCGCAGGGCCCCGGCCAGCGCCCGTGGTGCTCGTGCCAGGGACGGGCCGTACCACGTCAGGTGCCGTCCGCTGACCAGGGCGCAGGGCAGGCCGGGGAAGGCCTCGGGGCCGTCGCCGGCGGTGAAGCGGTAGGGCTCGTCGGGCAGGACGACCAGGTCGGGTGCCCGGGCGCGCAGCTCGGCCAGGGGGACGCGCGGATAGCGGTCGGGGTGGCCGGCGTAGACGTGGTCCACGCCGAGGCGGGCCAGGACGTCACCCGCGAAGGTGTCCCGGCCGAGGACCATCCAGGGCCGGCGCCAGACGGGCACGACCGCCGTCGTGCGGACCGCGGGCTCGGGCAGGGCGGCCCAGGCCGCCTCCGCCGCGTCGAGCCAGGCGGGCCGGCCCCGGGCGCCGCACGCGGTGAGCACCCGGTCCAGCTCGGTGAACGCCTGCGGCACGCCGCGCACCTCGGTGACCAGCACCTCGATGCCGGCGGCGCGCAGGGCGTCCAGGTCGGGGGCGCGGTTCTCCTCCTCGTTGGCGATCACCAGGTCGGGGGCGAGGGAGACGATCCGGTCCACCCGGGGGTTCTTCGTGCCGCCGACCCGGGGGACATCGAGGCCGGCCGGGTGGGTGCACCAGTCGGTGGCGCCGACGAGGGCGCCGGGCAGCGTCACGGCGACGGCCTCGGTCAGGGACGGTACGAGGGAGACCACCCGCGTCACGGCGCCGCCTTCCGCCCGCCGCTCAGCGGGACCTGTCCTGGACGGCCTCGATGTGCTCGGCGACCGCCACCACGATGATCCGGGTGTCCGGGACCGTGGCCCGCCAGCGGTGCCGGACACCGCCGGTCAGATACAGGGTGTCGCCCCGGCCGAGGCGGTAGGCGCGGCCCTCCGCCTCGATCTCCACCGCGCCGTCGGCGACGTACATCAGCTCGTCGTTGCGGTGCTGGAGCTCGCGGCCGGCGTCGTGGTCGCCGGTGAACTCGGACGCGTGCAGCTGGTGGTGGCCGCGCACCAGGGCGCGGGTGCGCGGGTCGAGGTCGCCCTCGGCGACCGGCTCGGCGCGCACCACGTCCACGCTGGCCGCCGGGTCGGCGGCGGCGAGGAGTTCGACGGCCGTGGTGCGCAGGGCGTCGGCCAGCTTCTCCAGGGACGTGCGGCTCGGGCGGGCCCGGTCGTTCTCCACCTGGCTGAGGAAGGGCACCGACAGGCCGCTGCGCTCGGCCACGACGGCGAGGGTCAGCTCCAGCGCACGGCGGCGCCGCCGGACGGCCGCGCCCACGCGCACGGGCTGTTCTTTGTGGTCGCCCATCGCTCCGGCTCCCTCCCTCGCTCGTCGTACCGCTGTCCGGGTGCCCCTATCGGGGCATCCCTCTTCGATGACTTCTCTGCACCCTACGCATGTTCGGCAAACCGTTTCACGTGCCTGTCACATCCCCGACACCTCCCTGATCCTCCACCCTTACTGTTCGCGCCAGCGCGCCGGGGCCGGGACGGGCCCCGGCGCGGGTCCGCCAGGCGGACGAAGCCGCCGACCGGCCGGTCCCTGCCCGGGTGCGGGCCAGGGCTCGTCACCCGGGGTGATTGGCCTGAAGTGAGTCGTGAGCACGACAGCCCGAGGGGCGGGGGGGGGGGGGGGGGGGGGGGGGGGGGGGGGGGGGGGGGGGGTGGGGGGGGGGGGGGGGGTGGGGGGGGGGGGGTGGG
>NZ_JBVHXT010000015.1:0-32357 GCF_055569255.1 Streptomyces sp. NPDC029296 | reverse complement strand
GCCGCGAGACTATCACCAACAACGACCCCACACCCAACCACACCCCACCCCCCCCCCCCCCCCCCCCCCCCCCCCCCCCCCCCCCCCCCCCCCCCCCCCCTCGGGAGGCGGTCCCGGGCGGGTCGGGTCACCCGGCCGCCTCGCTGTGGGTGGCGTCCTTGGCGACGGGGGCCCACTTGTCGACCAGGCCGGGATGGTCGCGCAGCCAGCCGCGGACGGCGTCCTGCTCCTTGCCCTTGCCGGCCTTCTGGATCCGCGCCTCCAGGCCGGTCAGCTGCTCCTCGGTCATGGAGAAGTCCTTCAGCCACTGGCCGACGCGCGGGTTGTCGGCGGCGAAGCCCTTGCGGGCGAGGGTGTGCACGCCGTCGCCCTCGCCCCAGGCGCCCTTGGGGTCGTCGAGCTTCTTCAGGTCGTAGTCGCTGTACGCCCAGTGCGGCGACCAGAGGGTGACGAGGACGGGCTGGTGCCGGGCGTAGGCGCGCTTCAGCTCGGCGAGCATGGCCGGGGTGGAGCCGTCGACCACGTCGTAGGTGCCCTCGAGGCCGTACTCCTTGAGCACCTTGCTCTTGAGCAGGCTCATCATGCCCGCGCTGGGCTCGATGCCGATGATCTTCCCGCCGAACTCGGAGGCGTGGTCCTTCAGGTCCGCCAGGGAGTTCACGTCCTTGACATAGGAGGGCACGCTCAGCTCCAGGGAGGTGGGGCCGTACCACTTGCCGAGGTCGTCCAGCCGCTTGCCGTACTTCGCCCAGTACTCGGCGTGCGTGGTCGGCAGCCAGGAGTCGGTCTGGAGGTCGAGCTGGCCGGTGGCGAGGCCGGTGTAGAGGGGGCCGGCCGCGTACTGGGTGGTGCTCACCTCGAACCCGCGCTGCCGGAGGATCTCCTGCCACAGGAAGGTGGAGGCGATGCCCTCGTCCCAGGGGATGTAGCCGATCCTGATCTCCTTGCCCTTGCCGACGTCCGTGCCGGAGGCCTCGGAGGTGCCCGCGGCGGGGCCGAAGACACCGAGTCCGCCCGCGACGAGGGCGAGGACGACCACCCCGGCCAGCGCGACGGCCGGGCGCGGGCGGTACGACCACGCGCGCGTGCGTGCCTTCGCGGTGGCCCTGCGGCCCAGCGGGGAGAGCTGGGTGCCGAGCGCGCCGGTCACCCGGTCCAGGTAGATGGCGAGGACGACGATGCCGACGCCCGCCTCGAAGCCGTAGCCGATGTCGAGCTGGCCGATGGCCTCGTTGACGGCGCCGCCGAGGCCGCCGGTGCCGACCATGCCCGCGATGACGACCATGGACAGGCCCAGCATGATCACCTGGTTGACGCCGGCCATGATGGTGGGCAGGGCCAGCGGCAGCTGCACCCGCCACAGGATGTCGCGCGGGGTGGTGCCGAACGCCTCGGCGGCCTCGACCAGCTCGGCGTCGACCTGGCGGATGCCCAGCTCGGTCATGCGGACGCCGGGGGCCAGCGCGAAGATCAGGGTGGCGACGACGCCCGCGGCGGTGCCCAGTCCGAAGAACAGCATGGCCGGGATCAGCAGCACCATCGAGGGCATGGTCTGGAGCAGGTCCAGGACCGGCCGTACGACCGCGCTGACCGTCTTGGAGCGGGCGGCCCAAATGCCCAGCGGGAGGGAGATCAGCAGGGCGATCACGGTCGCCACCAGGACCAGCGCCAGGGTGGACATCGCCCGGTCCCACAGGTCGAGCGAGTCGACCAGGGCGAACCCGGCGAAGGCGAGGACACCGGCGAGCAGTCCGCGCAGCCACCAGGCGAGCACCGCGAGGATGCCCGCCATCAGCAGCGGCTGGGGCGCGGCGAGCACGGTGTCGATGCCGTCGTACATGCCCTCCATGACGGCCTTGACGGCGTCGAACAGCCAGGAGAGGTGGGCGACCAGCCAGTCCACGCCGGAGTCGACCCAGTCGCCGAGGTGGATCCTAGGCACGGCTGATCACCTTCCCCTCGGGGTTGTCGCAGGCCGCGGGAGCGGCCGTCTCGTCGCCGAGGAAGCCGAGCAGGCGCTGCCGCGGCACCACCCCGACGACCCGGCCCGCCGCGTCCACCACCGAGACGCGGTGGGACAGCCGGGCGCTGATGGCGCACAGCTCCGCGAACGGCGTCCGAGGGGTCGCGGTCTCGCAGCCGCACAGCGGCGCGTCGGCCGTCACCGAGGTGTCCATGAGCGCGCCCGCCGTCAGCACCCGGGAACGGTCCACGTCCTGGATGAAGGAGGCCACGTAGTCGTTCTCGGGGCGCAGCAGGATGTCCTCGGCGGTGCCCGTCTGCACGATGCGGCCGTCGCGCATCACGGCGACACGGTCGCCGAGCCGCATGGCCTCGTTGAGGTCGTGGGTGATGAAGACGATCGTCTTCTTCAGGGTCTTCTGCAGCTCCAGGAGCTGGTCCTGCATGTCGCGGCGGATCAGCGGGTCCAGGGCGCTGAAGGACTCGTCCATCAGGAGCAGGTCCGCGTCGGTGGCGAGGGCGCGGGCGAGACCGACGCGCTGCTGCATGCCGCCGGACAGCTCGTCGGGCCAGGAGGTCTCCCAGCCGGCCAGGCCGCACAGGGCGAGCGCCTCGTCGGCGCGGCGCTCGCGCTCGGCGCGGGGCACGCCCTGCACTTCCAGACCGTAGGCGGCGTTGTCCCGGACACTGCGGTGCGGGAACAGCGCGAAGTGCTGGAAGACCATGCTGATCTTGCGGGAGCGCAGTTCGCGCAGCTCCCGGTCGCCGAGCGCGGTCAGGTCCTGCCCGTCGAAGCGCACACTGCCCGCGGTCGGCTCCAGCAGCCCGTTGAGCATGCGCAGCAGGGTGGACTTGCCGGAGCCCGACAGTCCCATCACGACGAAGATCTCGCCGGCCTCGACGCGGAAGGAGGCGTCGATCACGGCGGCCGTCACGCCGTCCGCGCGCAGCTCCGCCCGGTCGGCGCCGTGCCGCAGCCGCTCCACCGCGTCGTCGGGTCGTCTTCCGAACACCTTGAACAGGTGTTCTGCCTCAAGCCTGGGTGACACGCGCACCTCTCGTCTCCGGGGACAGGACAGAGGCCGCGCCTCCCCAGGTCAAGGCGAGGCAAACCCGCAAGTGGCCCGGTTCACGGCAGTGCGCGTCACGCAACGCGTTCCCGGCGCGCGGGGCGCCGCCGGTGCCGTGCGGCCTGACGGGGCGCTGTCGGTGGCGTGGGGCATGATGCGTGCGTGACCGGACGACTCATGCTTCTCGACACCGCCTCGCTGTACTTCCGCGCCTACTTCGGCGTCCCGGATTCGGTGCGGGCACCGGACGGCACGCCCGTCAACGCGGTGCGCGGGCTGCTGGACTTCATCGACCGGCTGGTCAAGGACCACCGGCCGGACCACCTGGTGGCCTGCATGGACGCCGACTGGCGCCCGCGGTGGCGGGTGGACCTCATCCCCACCTACAAGGCGCACCGGGTCGCCGAGGAGCACACGGACGCGCCGGACGCGGAGGAGGTGCCGGACACCCTCGCCCCGCAGGTGCCGGTGATCGAGGAGGTGCTGGACGCGATCGGCATCGCGCGCGTGGGCGTCGCGGGGTACGAGGCGGACGACGTGATCGGCACGTTCACCGCGCGGGCCCGGGGCCCGGTCGACATCGTCACCGGCGACCGCGATCTGTACCAGCTGGTGGACGACGAGCGCGGGATCCGGGTGCTCTACCCCCTGAAGGGCGTCGGCACCCTTCAGCTCACCGACGAGGCGGTACTGCGCGAGAAGTATGGCGTCGACGGGCGCGGGTACGCGGATCTGGCGCTGCTGCGCGGCGACCCCAGCGACGGCCTGCCGGGCGTGCCCGGGATCGGCGAGAAGACGGCCGCCAAGCTGCTCGCCGAGTTCGGCGACCTGGCCGGGATCATGGCGGCGGTGGACGATCCGGGGGCGAAGCTGACGCCGGCGCAGCGCAAGCGGCTGTCCGAGGCGCGGCCGTATCTGGCGGTCGCGCCGAAGGTGGTGCGGGTGGCCGGCGACGTGCCGCTGCCGGAGGTCGGCACGGCCCTGCCGGGCGCTCCGCGCGATGCGGCGGCGCTGGCCGAGCTGGGACGACGCTGGGGTCTGGGCGGCTCGCTGGGGCGCCTGCTGACCACCCTGACGGGCTGATCCGGCCGGTCCGGGAGACCGGTCCGGTGCGCGGCGAGGAAAGATTCCGGCAAAAGGCTCTCATGAGCGTCTCACGGAAGGGGTCTTGAATTGACAGAGGTGCTAACTTAGGTAAACCTAACCAACCCCAGGAGGCCGTCATGGCAGAGCGCCCGGGACGAAAGCCGCGCAAGACCCATACCGCTGAGGTGGTACGCACCGAGCGGCTGACCCCGCACATGCAGCGTGTGGTGCTCGGCGGCGCGGGTCTCGCCGGATTCGCCGCGGACACCTGCACCGACCACTACGTGAAGCTGCTGTTCGGCGCCGCCGGTGTCAGCTACCCGGTCCCCTTCGACCTGGAGCGGATCCGCGCCGAGTTCCCGCGCGAGCAGTGGCCGGTGACCCGGACGTACACCGTGCGCGACTGGGACGCGGAGCGGCGCGAACTGACCCTGGACTTCGTGATCCACGGCGACGCGGGCCTGGCCGGTCCCTGGGCCGCCCGCGTACAGCCCGGCGAGACCGTGCGCTTCATGGGCCCCGGCGGAGCCTACGCGCCCGACCCGGCGGCCGACTGGCACCTGCTCGCCGGCGACGAGAGCGCGCTGCCGGCCATCTCCCGCGCCCTGGAGACGCTGCCCGCCGGCGCCCGCGCGCACGCCTTCATCGAGGTCTCCGGCCCCGAGGAGGAGCAGAAGATCGACACCGGCGTACGGGTCGTATGGCTGCACCGCGGCGACCGGCCGGTCGGCAAGGCCCTGCTGGAGGCCGTGCGGGGGCTGGAGTTCCCCCAGGGCCGGGTGCACGCCTTCGTGCACGGCGAGGCGGGCGTCGTGAAGGAGCTGCGCCGGCTGCTGCGCATCGAGCACCAGATCCCGCGCGAGGACCTGTCGATCTCCGGCTACTGGCGCCTCGGCCACAACGAGGACGGCTGGCAGGCCTCCAAGCGCGAGTGGAACGCCCGCGTGGAGGCCGAGCAGGAGGGCACCACCACGTCGGCGGCGGCTTGAGCGGAACCGGGACGCAACCCGGCCGGGCTTGGCCGGGCTCGATGAGCCGGGGCGTGTGAGGGCGGGACCCGGGCGGGCCGGTGCCTGGTCAGCCGGGCGGGCGGCACCACCCCGAGGGTGCCGCCGTCTTCCGTGGTCCTCAGTCCTCCCGCACGCGCGCGTGGAAGTGCATGTCGTGCCAGCCGTCCTGGTGGAGGAGGGCGCTGCGCTTGGTGCCCTCCAGGACGAAGCCGGCCTTGGCGGCGACCCGGCAGGACGCCTCGTTGGCGGTGGCGTGGAAGAGTTCGAGGCGGTGGAAGCCGATCTCCTCGAAGGCCCACTCGGACAGGGCGGCGGCGGCCCGGGCGGCCACCCCCTGCCCCCGTGCCCGTGACACCGTCCAGTACGCCACCTCGGCCACGCCGTCCCCGAGCAGTATCTGCCGCAGCGCGACCCGGCCCCGCAGCTCGTCCGTCCGCTCGTCCACGACGGCCCACTGGGCTTCCTTCTCCCCCGCCCACGACGCCCGCCACTTTGTGATCCAGCCGGCGGCCTCCTCCTCGGAGTCGCACGCCCTTATGTGCCACTGGTGCATCGCCGGGTCCTGGAAGGCGGCGTGCACGGCGGGCGCGTCCTCGGCCCGCCACGGGCGCAGCACCAGACCGCCGGCGGTGGGAAGGACGGGCTGCGGAACACGGGCGAGGGCGCCGGGGGTGAGGACCGGCTGGATGAGAAACGGCATGATCCACATCCTGCCGGGTGCACGGCCGCGCGGCCCACCCGTTTACCGACCGTCCCGGGTGACCGTACGACCATCCCCTTGACGCCCCGTACCCTTGACGCCGATGAGTCGCCGTACGCCGCCCCCGCCCGCCCCGCTCCCCCAACGCGACGGGGTCGATCCCGTACGGGTACGGCTGCCCGTGGCCGGGGCGTGGGCCACCGTGCGGGACCACCTGGTGGAGCGGCTCACGGGGGCCGGCCCCGGGATGGTGGAGGCGATGTTCGCCGCCGGCGAGGTGGTCGGCGCCGACGGACGGGCCGTGCCGCCGGACGCCCCCTACCAACCGGGGATGTTCGTCTGGTTCCACCGCGAGCTGCCCGCCGAGGTGCCGGTGCCGTTCCCGGTGGAGGTGGTGTACCGGGACGAGCACATCGTGGTGGCCGACAAGCCGCACTTCCTGGCCACCACCCCGCGCGGCTCGCATGTCGCCCAGACCGCGCTGGCCCGGCTGCGGCACGAGCTGGGGCTGCCGGCGCTGACGGCGGCGCACCGCCTGGACCGGCTCACCGCCGGGCTGGTGCTGTTCACGGTGCGCCCCGGTGAACGCGGCGCCTACCAGACCCTGTTCCGCGACCGGCGCGTGCGCAAGGAGTACGAGGCCGTCGCCCCGTACGATCCCGCGCTCGCCCTGCCCCGCACCGTGCGCAGCCGGATCGTGAAGGAGCGCGGGGTGCCGGCCGCCCGGGAGGTCGCAGGAGAACCGAACGCCGAGACCCGGGTGGAACTGGCCGAACACCGGTCGGGGCTGGGCCGCTACCGGCTGGTCCCGGTGACCGGCCAGACCCACCAGCTGCGGGTGCACCTGGCCGCGCTGGGCGTGCCCATCCTCGGCGATCCGCTGTACCCCGAGGTGACCGACCCGGTACCGGCCGGCGACTTCCGGCGCCCGCTGCAACTGCTCGCCCGGCGCCTGGAGTTCACCGACCCGGTCACCGGCACGCACCACGCCTTCACCAGCGGCCGTCCTCTGTGTGCCTGGACGTCGTACACCGACTGGTCCGACGCGGACCGGCCTGGCGGCTGACGCACGGCCGGCCGGGGTCAGCCGCCGTGCCACCAGCGCAGGAGCCGCTGCCACAGGCCCCCGGGCCGGGCCGGTTCGGGGGCCGGAGGGGCGGGGGCCGGTGCGGGCGGCGGGTCGGCGACGGCCGGCCGGGGCGCGCCGGCCGGGTCCGGGTCGCTGCTCAGGGCGCCGACCTGCCAGCCGGAGCGCTGCGGGGGGATCGGCATGGCCCGCGGCGGCAGGTCCACGTCCTGCTGCGGCTTGGGTTCGAAGCGCACCGGCAGGGCCACCAGGTGCCGGGAGGCGAGGGACGACCGCCAGCGCAGGTCCTCCTCGGCGCAGTCGAGCTGGATGTCGGACAGCCGCGTCAGCAGCGCGTCCACGCCGACGTCGGCGATGGCGCGGCCGATGTCCTGGCCGGGGCACTCGTGCGGGCCGCCGCCGAAGGCGAGGTGGGAGCGGTTGCCCTGCATGCTCGCCGCCGGGTCGGGCCGCACCCTCGGGTCGACGTTGCCGGGGGCGGGCGCGAACAGCAGCCCGTCGCCCTTGCGGATGCGCCGGCCGCCCAGTTCGGTGTCCTGCTTGGCGTAGTAGCCGAAGACCGTGCTGAACGGCGGCTCGTCCCAGAGGGACTGCTCGATCGCCTCCGGCACGGTCATCTGGCCGCCGTTGAGCTGGGCCCGGAAGCCCGGCTCGGTGAGGACCATGCGCAGTGCGTTGGCGAGGAGGTTCGCCGTCGCCTCGTAGGCGGCGAACAGGACGAGCCGCAGATGCTCGCGGACCTCGTCGTCGGTCAGCCCGGCCGGATGCCCGACGAGATGGCTGGTGAAGTCGTCCTCGGGCCGGGCACGCCGCCGGGTGGTGAGCCGGCTGAGCGCGTCCATGACGTAGGTGTGGCTCTGGATGGCGGTCTCGGTGCCCTTCAGGGCGTCCCGCGCGGCCTGCACCATCCGGTCGTCGTACTCCTCGGGCATGCCGAGGATCTCGCACATCACGGCCATCGGCAGGTGCTCGGCGAACTGCGGGACCAGGTCGGCCCGCCCGCGCTCGCAGAAGCCGTTGACCAGGGCCTGGGTGTGACGGCCGATGTGCCGGCGGACGCTGCGGTGGTCGATGGTGGCCATGGCCGCGGTGACCGCGTCGCGCAGCCGCTCGTGCTCGGCGCCCTCGGCGTGCGAGCAGATGGGCTGCCAGGCGATGTGCGGCATGAGCGGGTGGTCGGGCTTGATCCGGCCGTCCTTCAGCGGGGACCAGATCCGGCTGTCCCGGGTGTACTGGGAGGGGCTGCGCACCAGCTGCAGGTTCTCGGCGTGCCCGAGCACGACCCACATGGGCACGTCGCCGTGGAGCAGCACGGGGGCCACCGGGCCGTGCTGTTCGCGCAGGCGTTCGTAGAGGCCGGCGAGGTCGTCGGCGTCGGGGCCGTAGAGCCGGCTCGGTGCCCCGGGGCCGAGGCCGTGCGCGGGGCAGCCCGGCGGTGGGTCGAGGGGGTCTGCGCCGGTCAGGGAGGGGGTTTCAGACGTCACGGTGGTGTCGCTCCGGAGCGGATGGGGGTGGGCCGGCGGTGGGTCAGGTGAGGGCGCCGGACAGGGCGAGGGAGTGCAGGAAGCGGGTGAGGGTCAGCAGCACGTCCTTGCTGGAGGCCCGGCGGCGCGCATCGCACTCGATGATCGGGATCTCCGGGCCCAGGTCCAGTGCGGAGCGCAGCTCCTCGACCGGGTAACGAGGGGCGTCGGGGAAGGAGTTGACGGCGACGACGAAGGGCACGCCGCGTTCCTCCAGCCGGCCCATGACGTCGAAGCTGACCTCCAGGCGCCGGGTGTCGACCAGGACGACCGCGCCGAGGGCGCCCTCGAACAGGCCGTTCCACAGGAACCAGAAGCGCTCCTGGCCGGGGGTGCCGAAGAGATAGAGCACCAGTTCGCCGGTGATGCTGATGCGACCGAAGTCCATGGCCACGGTGGTGGCCGTCTTGGAGTCGGAGCCGTAGTCGTCGTCCACGCCGATGCCGGCCTGGGTCATGGTCTCCTCGGTGGTCAGCGGCCTGATCTCGCTGACGGAGCCGACCATGGTGGTCTTGCCGACGCCGAATCCGCCCACGATCACGATCTTCGCCGCGGCCTGGGCCGTGTGCGGCAGATGATCCTCGGTGCGCGGGCCGGGGATCGTGTCAGAGCCTTTGAAGTCCATGCATCACCGCTTCGAGGAGTGAACGGTCGAAAGCCGCCTGCCGGATGACCGGGGCGCGCGCCTGCACCAGTTCCGCCTGGATCAGCTCGGTGATCAGTACGGTCATCGCGCTGAACGGCAGCTGGAGGTAGGCCGAGAGTTCGGCCATGGACAGGGGGGCGGTGCACAGCCGGAGCACCGCCGCCACCTCGGGGGAGGCGGACAAGGGGGGCGCGGAGCGGGCCACGATCAGCGTCACCAGGTCGAGTTCGGCCCGTTTGCCGTCCGCCGATCCGGCGATGGTGTAGAGCCGTTCGGGGTTGCCGGGTTTCTGCGCGCCGCCCGCCGGTCTCGCGACCGCCAGCGGCCGGAGCGGCTGGTGCTGCGGCCGGCGCCGTTTGCGTCGTGGAGGGGTCATACGGTCTGCCCGTTCCGCCGGGGCGGACTGGTGAGGTGGGCGCCGATCCGGACGACGAGGTCGCGCATCATGCCGCTCATCCGGCCCGGTTCGCAGGTGACGTCGGCGAGCACGGCGAGGAAGGCGTTGGGGCCGGCGTTCATCAGGTAGAAGTAGCCGCCCTCGATCTCGAAGACGACGAGCTTCATGTCGCCGGCGCCCGGCAGCTCCTGGATGATGGCGCCGGCCAGGCTCTGCACGCCCGCGCAGGCGGCGGCCACCCGGTCGGCGGCGTCGGGGTCGCCGCCGTAGCGGGCGATGCGCAGTCCGTCGGCGGACAGCACCACGATCATCTCGATACCCGGTACGCCGTCGTTGAGCTGCTTGAGCATCCAGTCCAGGTTCGCTCGCTGCTGGATCACTTGAGGTCCCCCTCGTCGTCGGCCCCGATGGCGCCCTGGGCGTATTCGGCCGGATCTTTGAGCAGATGCAGGTACTTGGTCGGGTTACGGGTGAAGTCGGTCAGCTCGGGGCCGGTGGCATCCGGGGGCATGCCTTCCCTGAGGCCCTTCCAGAAGGCCTCGATCCCGGAGCCGATCGGCCGGTCCATGAGCTTGCGGCGCTCGGGGTCGATCTCGGGCTCGAATTCCGGTGCGGACCGGGTGCGGGACCAGATGGTGGGCCTGCCCTCGCGCTCGGCGCGCTCGATGGCGGCCTGCTCCGCGATCCGCTGGCTGAGCGGGACCTTCACCCGGCTGCGGCGCTGCGGCAGCCCGGTCGCGGTCCACTCGGTGACCTCCGGAATGTCGTCCTCCAGGGAGATTCCGGCGGGGATCTTGGGGCTGGTGGGCCGGCGGGTCTTGGGCGGGCGCTTCGGTCCTTCCACGGCGCCCAGTTCGGGCTTGGGGATGCCGGTCGCGCCGATGCCGTGGGCGACGCCGACACCGGGTTCGGTGGTCGTCATGACGCGCGGCACGATGAGGATCGCGCGGACACCGCCGTAGGCGGAGGAGCGCAGCGAGACCTCCATGTCGAACTGCTTGCAGAGCCGGCCGACGACGGCGAGGCCGAGGCGCGGGTTCTCGCCGAGGTTGTCCGCGTCGTCGAGGTTCCTGGCGTCCTCGATGGCCTTCTCGATCCGGGCGCGGGACTCCTCGCTGAGGCTGACGCCCGCGTCCTCGATCTCGATGGCGATGCCGGCCTGCACCTCGGAGGCGGTGACGTGCACCTTGGTGGTGGGCGGTGAGTAGCGGGTGGCGTTGTCGAGGAGTTCGGCGGCGGCGTGGATGACCGGCTCGACCGCGGTGCCCTTGATGTTGATGTTGACGATGGAGCTCAGTTCGATGCGGCGGTACTCCAGGATGCGGGACATCGCGCCGCGCAGCGTGCTGTACAGGGAGACCGGCAGCGGCCACTGGCGGCCCGGCCGGCCGCCGCCGAGGACGGAGATGGTGTCGGCGAGGCGGCCGATCAGCGAGGTGCCGTGGTCGATGCGCAGCAGGTCGTCGAAGACCTCGGGGTTTCGCCCGTGGTCCTCCTCCATCTCCCGCAGTTCCTTCGCCTGCTGGTGGACGATGGCCTGGACGCGACGGGCGATGCTCACATAGGAGCGCTCGGTGGCGTCGCGCATCGAGATCTCGTGGTCGGCGCCGGTCAGCGCGACGCGCACCAGTTCTCGGTAGCCGTCGGGCAGGCCGTGCAGTTGGGGGTCCTCGTCGAAGACGTAGCGCACGGTGTCCCGGAGCGCCTCGCCGCGGCGCAGCCGGATGAAGCCGAGGGGCAGCACATCCTTGGCGAAGCGCTCCATCAGGTGGTGGTGGAGCGCGATCTGCTGATGCAGACGGGCGGAGTGGCGGGCGTGTTCGGCCTGGGCCTCGCGGAGCAGCCGGCCGCGCCGGGCGGCCTCCCCGGCCGTGCCGAGGACCAGCAGCACGGCCAGTGCCCCGCAGACACCGACGGCCGTCCGGGCCGGCGGCGGGACCAGGGCGACGGCGGCTCCCGCCGCGGCGGCCATCACTATGGTCGGCGGCAACAGCACGCGCGCATAGGGACGTTCGCGGCGGCCGGGAGGCTTCTGAACACTCACCATGGATGCCTTCTGTGACGAATCGGCTGGGTGTCGGGCGGGGCTCGCGGGGGAAGGTATGGGGAACCGTCGGGACGCACTTCTCATGTGGGAACAGGCGCACGAATTGCCCCAACTCGGTGCGCCGCGGGCGAGCTTAGTGCGAGCGGATCAACGTCGTGTCATCTTCGGCAAGCCCCTGAAAACGATCCGGCGGCAGGAGTACGCTCGACTCCCTTTGCACGTTCCGCCATTGTTCGCACACAGACAGTATCGACGTACGAGCGTGCGAATGTCACTCACCGTAACGAGTGAAAACGCACGCGAGGCCGCACCCGGACAGGTGCGGCCTCGGTTTCCCCTGACGAGCGGCCTTCGCGCTCCCGGCTCGGCTCAGCCCACGGACGAGTAGGCCACCACGCCCCGCAACAGCTGGTCGACGGCCTTGCGCGCGGCCTTGGCCACGGTCGAGCCCTCCGCGGGCGCGGCCGCCGAGACCTGCCCGAGCACGTCGATGACCTGCTTGCACCAGCGCACGAAGTCACCGGCCGGCATGTCCGCCTCGCGCAGCACCTCGTCCAGTCCCTTGCCGGAGGCCCACATATAGGCGGCCCAGGCGAAGCCGAGGTCCGGCTCGCGCTGGCCGACGCCCTCGGTCTGCCGGATCCGGAAGTCCTCCTCCAGGGCGTCGAGCCGGCCCCAGATCCGGACCATCTCGCCGAGCGCCGCCTTGGCCTTGCCCGAAGGCAGCTTCGGCGCCATGGCGTCGTCCGCGGCCCGCGCCTCGTACACCAGCGCCGAGACGCAGGCGGCGAGTTCGGCCGGGCCCAGCCCCTCCCAGACGCGCTCCCGCAGGCACTCGCTGGCCAGCAGGTCCAGTTCGCCGTACAGCCGCGCCAGCCGCTTGCCGTGCTCGGTGACCTCGTTGCCCCGCAGATAGTCCAGCTCGGTGAGCAGCGCCACGATCCGGTCGAAGGTGCGCGCGATGGTGTTCGTGCGCCCCTCGATGCGCCGCTCCAGCTGCGAGGTGTCCCGCAGCAGCCGGTGGTAGCGCTCGGCCCAGCGGGCGTGGTCCTCACGGTCGTCGCAGCCGTGGCAGGGGTGCGCCCGGATCGCCGTGCGCAGCCGCGCGATCTCGCGGTCGTCGGCGGCCTGCGAGCGCTTCTTGCGGGCCCGCTCCGGCGGGATGTGCCCGGCCTTGGTGCGCAGCGCGGAGGCGAGATCCCGGCGGGACTGCGGCGAGCGCGGGTTGAAGGACTTCGGGATCCGCATCCGGTCCAGCGGCTCCACCGGCACCGGGAAGTCCATCGTCGCCAGCCGCTTGACCTGCCGTTCGGCGGTCAGCACCAGCGGGCGCGGACCGTCGTGGTGGTCGAAGCCGCGGTGCCCGTTGGAACGGCCCGCGGGCAGGCCCGGGTCCAGCACCAGCGCGAGACCCGCGTACTTGCCCGTGGGCACGTGGATGACGTCGCCCGGCTTCAGCTTCTCCAGCGCGACGGCGGCCTCCGCCCGGCGCTCGGAGGCGCCCTGCCGGGCCAGCTCGGTCTCCCGGTCCTTCAGTTCCCGGCGCAGGCGCGCGTACTCGTCGAAGTCGCCGAGGTGGCAGGTCATGGAGGCCTTGTAGCCGGCCAGGCCCTCCTCGTTGCGCTGCACCTGGCGGGAGATGCCGACGACCGACTTGTCCGCCTGGAACTGCGCGAAGGAGGTCTCCAGCAGCTCGCGCGAGCGGTGCCGGCCGAACTGCTCGACCAGGTTGACCGCCATGTTGTACGACGGCTTGAAGCTGGAGCGCAGCGGGTACGTGCGCGTGCCCGCGAGACCGGCCAGGTGCTCGGGGCTCATCCCGCGCTGCCACAGCACCACGGCGTGGCCCTCGACGTCGATGCCCCGGCGGCCGGCCCGGCCGGTGAGCTGGGTGTACTCGCCGGGCGTGATGTCGGCGTGCTGCTCGCCGTTCCACTTGACGAGCTTCTCCAGCACCACCGAGCGGGCCGGCATGTTGATGCCGAGCGCGAGGGTCTCGGTGGCGAACACCGCCTTGACCAGGCCGCGTACGAACAGCTCCTCCACGACCTCCTTGAAGGTCGGCAGCATGCCCGCGTGGTGGGCGGCGATGCCCCGCTCCAGGCCCTCCAGCCATTCGTAGTAGCCGAGGACGTGCAGGTCCTCGTGGGCGATGTGGGCGGTGCGCTCCTCGACCAGGGCGCGGACCCGTTCCCGTGCCTCCTCGTCGTTGAGCCTGAGGCCCGCGTACAGGCACTGCTGGACGGCGGCCTCGCAGGCGGCGCGGCTGAAGATGAAGGTGATGGCCGGCAGCAGGCCCTCGGAGTCCAGGCGCTCGATGACCTCGGGCCGGCCCGGCGTCCACACCCGCGAGCGCTGTCTGCGCTCCCGCTCCCGGTCGGCCTCGCGCATCGCCCGGCCGCGCCTGCGGTCCTGGTACGACGGCCTGGTGGCCTCCATGCGGGCCAGGCGGACCAGGTCGGGGTTGACGGCCTTCTTGTGGCCCTCGCCCTCCTCGAACAGGTCGTACATCCGCCGGCCGGCGAGGACGTGCTGGAACAGCGGCACGGGGCGGTGCTCGGAGACGATCACCTCGGTGTCGCCGCGGACGGTGTCCAGCCAGTCGCCGAACTCCTCGGCGTTGGACACGGTCGCGGAGAGCGAGACCAGGGTCACCGACTCCGGGAGGTGGATGATCACTTCCTCCCAGACCGCACCGCGGAAGCGGTCGGAGAGGTAGTGCACCTCGTCCATGACCACGTACCCGAGGCCGAGGAGGGTCTGCGAGCCGGCGTAGAGCATGTTCCGCAGCACCTCCGTGGTCATCACGACCACCGGGGCGTCCGAATTCACACTGTTGTCGCCGGTGAGCAGGCCGACCTTCTCGGTGCCGTAGCGACGGCACAGGTCGGCGTACTTCTGGTTCGACAGCGCCTTGATGGGTGTCGTGTAGAAGCACTTCTTGCCCTGCCGCAGGGCGAGGTGGACGGCGAACTCGCCCACGATCGTCTTGCCCGAGCCGGTGGGGGCGGCCACCAGCACGCCCTTGCCCGCTTCGAGTGCCTGACAGGCCTCGATCTGGAAGGGGTCGAGGCCGAAGTCGTACATCTCGCGGAAGGAGGCGAGCGCGGTGGCCTGCTCGGCAGCCCGCCTGCGGGCTGCCGCGTACCGCTCGGCCGGTGAGAGATCCTCTGTCATCGTACTTTCGAGCGTACCGGGCCACACTGACAACAGGACGATCATTATCCGGATCGCGGACGGACGGGCGGCGGACCGCGCCCCGGCCGTGCGACGCCCGCGGCGGCACAGACGGATGCCCCCGCCCTTGGCGGATCCCAGGAGGCGGGGGCAAGCGTGTCCGGCGGCGGCTCGGTGCGGGCCGGGGCCCGGCGGACCGGTCAGGTCACGTCGTCGTAGCCGTTGACCCGGTCGGTGCTCGTCTGCTCGGGCAGGGCGCGGGCGGCCGGGACCGGCTCGACCTCGTCGATCTCCTCGGGCGTGAGGTCCAGCTCGGAGGCCTCGTCGTCGTCGGGGCCCGCGGCCTCGCGAAGGCGCCGGCGCTTGTCGTTGAGGAGCGAGAACGCGACCGCCGCGAAGTACAGCACCCAGATCGGCCCGGCCAGGGCCAGCATGGACAGCGGGTCGGTGCTCGGGGTGGCCACGGCCGCGAAGACCGTGATGCCGAGGATCATGGCACGCCACCAGCTCAGCATCCGCTTGCCGGTCAGTACTCCGGTGAGGTTGAGCATGACCAGCAGCAGCGGCAGCTCGAAGGAGAGGCCGAAGACGATCACCATGCGGGTGACCAGCTGGAGCAGGTCGTCGAGCGGCAGCAGGTTCTTGATGTCGCCGTTCGGTGTGAAGTCGATCAGCACCTTGGCCGTGGTCGGCAGCAGCTTGTACGCGAAGAAGGCACCGCCGAAGAACAGCGGGGCGCCGGTGAAGACGAAGGCGTAGGCGTACTTCTTCTCGTGCCGGTGCAGACCCGGCGCGACGAACGCCCAGAGCTGGTAGAGCCAGATCGGCGAGGCGGCCACGACACCGGCCATCAGCGAGACCTGGAGGGCCAGCGTGAACGGCGCGAGCAGGCCGTTGATCGTGATCTCCGCGCACTGGGTCTTGCCACTGGACTTGGCCAGCTCCGCGAAGGTCGCCGGACAGCCGACCGAATCGAGGATCGGCTCCGTCAGGAAGTTGATGATGTCGTTGTAGTAGAAGGCCGCGACGATCGTCACGATGACGATGGCCAGCATCGCCTTCGCGAGCCGGTTGCGGAGCTCACGAAGGTGATCCGCGAGGGGCATCCGCCCCTCGGGATCTCTCTCCTTCTTGCGGGCAGGCTTGAGCAACCCACGTCCTCATCTCGTGCGGCAGGCCGGGGCTTTCCGGCCTTGTGTCAGCGCTGGGCGGAATCCGTCGGCTCGTTGACCGGCCGGGAGCTGTTCACGTCACCGGGGGCCGCCTGGATGGTGCGCTGGGCCGAGGACTGCTCGGTGGTACCGGACGCCGGGGTGGAGGTCTTGCCCTCTTCCTTCATCGCCTTCGCCTCGCTCTTGAGGATGCGGGCGGACTTGCCGAGCGAGCGGGCCATGTCCGGAAGCTTCTTCGCGCCGAACAGCAGAATGATGACGACGAGGATCAGAATGATCTCGGGAGCTCCGATTTTTCCACCGAACATGAATTTTTACCTTCTCACCGAGGCGGCTGGGTGGGGTGCTGTCCGACCAGTCGGACATGTGTCCGATGGTCGTGCTGGCAGCGATCGTAACGCTCAGGGGTAAACGTGAGGCAATCCCCGTGCGTACTCCCGGTCCACGGTGCGGGCCTCGTTCTCCGCACCGCGACCAGCAGGGTACCTGTCCGGCAGGGCAGCATGACAGGGCGAAGCGACCCAAATCGCTTGTATCGCTGGTCTCACGGCCACCGTCGGGCACGGCTCACAGCGTGTCCACGGCGCGGGCCGCGCTCACGGTCGCCCGCTCCAGGTCCTCGGCGGCCCGGTTGATGCGGCGTGCCGAGTCCGTCACCTGCTGTCCGAGGCGACGGGCCGCCACGAACACCCGGACGGCGAGCACCCCCAGCACGGCAAGACCCAGGAATCCCATGGCTACGGCGAACATCGGCCAGAACATGACGACGAGACTAGACGGTTCCCCGCCGCGGTCCGCCACCACGGTCCGCGCCCCGCGTCGCGAGGGCCGGTGACCGGCCGCCCGCTACACCGTGGAGTGCAGGCGCAGGGTCCGCACCCCGCCGCCGGTGAGGAGTTCCACGATCCGCTCCCCGGCCGGCTTGCGGACCGCGGCGCCGCAGTCGGGGCAGGTGAAGGAGTAGAACGTCGTCCTGCTGCTGGCGCCGATGGCGAGCCGCAGCGCGCTCGCGGCGAGTTCGAAGCGGCCCCGGCAGTCCGGGCAGCCGGCCTTGAACACCACGGGGGCCACCCTCCTCATCCCCGCGAAGGCGGTCGCCACCGTCATCTCATCCGCACCGGATTCCGGAGACTCGCTCACAGGCCCTCGCTCCCTCTTCCCCTGGCTTCCTCTGGTCGTTCCTCTGGTGCAGCCGAATCCTCTGGTCGCAGCCGATCACACCTGGTCGTTCGCCGTCAGGGCCGTACGGCCCCGGTCCCGCGGGCCGCCCGGCCCCGGTCGCCTACGGCACCGGCACCGCGCCGGCGGGGACGTCGTACGCCGCCAGGGCCTCGCGGGCCGCCCGGCGGGCGCTCTCGGCCAGCTCGGGCGGCGAGGCGATCCGGCCGTCGCGGCCGAGCCGCAGCGCCAGCCGGCGCAGCGAGGCCGGGTCGGGGGTGCGCAGTGTGATGCGCAGCCCGCCGTCGGGCAGTTCCTCGGCGCTGTCGTGCGGGTAGTACTCGGCGACCCAGCGACCGCCGGGGCCGACCTCGACCACGACCTCCGGGTCCTCGGCGGCCGGCTGCACCAGGCCCTCGGAGAGGTCGCGCAGTTCTATCTCGGGCGGGGCCGAGGGCGCGTCGAGGATCCTGATCTCGGCGACCCGGTCCAGCCGGAAGGTGCGCCGGGCCTCGGAGCGGCGGCACCACGCCTCCACATAGGTGTGGCCGACGCTGACCAGCCGGATGGGGTCGATCTCGCGCTCGGTGACCTCGTCGCGGGCCGGAGAGTAGTAGCGGATCCACAGCCGGCGGCGCTCGGAGATCGCCCGGTCGACGTCGGCGAAGACACCGCCCTCGGACTCGAACGTCACCGACAGCCGGGAGCTGGCGCCGGCCGCCTCCCCGGCCGCGGTCTCCACCTTGGCGGTGGCCCGCAGCAGGGCCTGGCGGTCGCTCTCCCGCAGGCCGGGCAGGGTGGCCACGGCACGGGCGGCGACCAGCAGGGCGGTGGCCTCGTCGGCCGCCAGCCGGAGCGGTTCGGCCGCCTCCTCGCCGAGCGCGGCCGGGTTGTGCCACCAGATGCGCTCGCCGTCGGTGTCGATGTCCAGCAGATCGCCGCCGCGGAAGCTGGTGCCGCACATGGGCAGCACATCGAGGTCGGCGACCAGCTCGTCCTCGCTGATGCCGAAGGCGCGCGCGACGTCGGCGATCCGGGCGCCGGGGCGCTCGCGCAGATACGTCACCAGGGAGAGCATCCGCCGCGTCTGGTCGATCGCGGTGCCGGTCCTGGCCGGTTTGCCTGCCACTGTCCCGCTCCCCCTCAGTCCTCGGCCACGGCGCGCAGCCGGTCCACCACATCGGCCCGCAGCTCGGCCGGCTCCAGGACCACCACGTCCGGCCCGAACTCCACCAGCCAGGCGTCCAGACCGTGCCCGTACGGAATCTCCAACTCGTCCCAGCCGTCACCCAGTTCCCGGACCTTCACGGCCTTCGCCCGAAGGGGGTAACCGGCGCCGGAACGCAGCCGGATCAGCGCGGAGCGGTCGGCGATCTCCCCGGCCCAGCTCGCGACGGTCTCGCGCACGGTGACGACGTCCGGCACCGGCGCGGTGAAGCCCGTGCCGCGGGAGCGGACCTTGCCGGTGATCCGGGACAGCCGGAAGACGCGTTCGGCACCCCGGTCGCGGTCGAAACCCGCCAGGTACCAGTGGCCGCGCCAGCACTCCAGCGCCCACGGCTCCACGTTCCGGGGCTCGGGGCGGGCGGCGTTGGCCTTGCGGTAGTCGAAGAGGACCGGGCGGCGGTCGCGGCAGGCCAGCATCAGCGGTTCGAAGGCGGCCTCGTGCACGGGGATGCGCGGTTCCAGGGCGCCGTGCGCCTCGTACGGATCGACGTCCTCGGGGAGGCCGGCGGCGCGCAGCTTCTGCAGGGCCCCGCTGGCCGCCCCGGCCAGCCGCGCCTGCTGCCAGACCTTGGCGGCGAGGCCGAGGGCGGCGGCCTCCTCGGCGTCCAGGGTGATGGGGGGCAAGCGGTTGCTGTCGCGGCGGGCGAGATAGCCGACCTCGCCGTCGAGGTTCTCGACGGTCTCGATGACCAGCCCCAGCTCGCGCAGGTCGTCCTTGTCCCGCTCGAACATGCGGTTGAAGGAGTCGTCGGAGCCCGCTTCCATGTAGGCCTCGATGGACTCGCGCAGCTCGCGCTTGCTGAGCGGCCGACGCGCGCCGAGCAGACACAGCGCGAGGTTCATCAGCCGCTCGGCCTTGGCAATGGCCATCGACGCCCTTCGCTTCCCTATGGTGCTTCCGACCGATGACCGTACCGCCCCGCGGGGCGCGGGCAAAAGCCGAGGGCCCATGCCCGGACGGGCATGGGCCCCAGGTGATCACGTCCGGTCAGGTCCGGACGCCCTGGCGGGGATCAGACGCCGAGGAGGTCCACCACGAAGATGAGCGTCTCGCCGGGCTTGATCGCCGGGGTCGGGCTCTGGTCGCCGTAGGCGAGGTGGGCCGGGATGGTCAGCTGGCGGCGGCCGCCGACCTTCATGCCCTGCACGCCGCGGTCCCAGCCCGCGATGACCCGGCCGGCGCCCAGCGGGAAGCGGAACGGGGAGTTGCGGTTCCAGCTGGCGTCGAACTCCTCGCCGGTGCTGAAGGCGACGCCCACGTAGTGGACGGTGACCGTCTGGCCCGCCTGCGCGACCGGACCGTCGCCCTCCCAGATGTCCTTGATCTCAAGGTCCGCCGGAGGCGCGCCCTCAGGGAAGTCGATCTCGGGCTTCTCGATGTTCACGTCAAAAGCTCCTGCGTGTGTACGGCATGAATCGCGGACAGTCTTTCATCCCCGCCGGCCCCCCGCCCGCCACGGGCCCCGGCTACATCGCCGCGAGGATGTCCACCGTGAACACGAGGGTGGAGCCCTTCTTGATGACCCCGCCCTGCGGCGGGTTGTCGCCGTAGCCCAGCTCCGGCGGGACGACGACCAGGACCCTGCTGCCCACCTTCTTGCCGGTCAGTCCCTGGGCCAGGCCCTTGACCACCTCCCGCATTTGCTTCAGCGAGAACTGGCTGAGCCGGTTCGAGCCGTACGTCCGCTCGAAGGTCTTGCCGCCGTCCCAGACCAGGCCCTGGAACTGGCACAGCACCGTCTGGTCCGCCTTCAGCTCGGGACCGTCGCCCTCCAGGACGTACTCCGACACGAGCTTCTCCGGCGGGTCCGTCCTCGGCACGGTGACCTTCGGCGGCTTGCCGTCGGTGTTGGTGCCCACCTTCGGCAGGGCGGGGTCGTCCTGCGGGACCGCTGTGCCCTTGGCGGAGCTGGCGGAGTTGAAGGACTCGATCACGTCGATGACGAAGACCAGGGTGTCGGTGCCCTTGATGCCCGCCTGGGGGTTGCCGTCCTTGCCGTAGCCCCAGGCGGGCGGGACGGCGATCTGCACGCGCGAGCCGGCCTTCTTGCCCTGGAGGGCGTACCGCCAGCCGTCGACGATGCTGCCCCGGGCGAGCTGGATGACCAGCGGGCGCTTGCGGTCGTAGGAGTTGTCGAAGACCTTGCCGGTGTCCCAGATCTGGCCGAGGTAGTCCGCGCGGACGAAGTCGTTCTCCGCGACCGTCCGGCCGCCGCCCGCGATCAGCGTCCGGACCGCGATGTTCTTCGACGGGTCGCCCGGACCCTTGGCGACCGTGGGCTTCTCGCCGAACTTCTCGCCCGCCGTGATCGCCGGCAGCGGCCCCTGCACCATCTTCGGCGGGGGCGCGGAGGACGCCGAGTCCGACGGCGAGGGAGCCGTCTCACCGGAGTCGGACGAGTCGTCACCGCAGCCGGCGAGCGTCAGGAGTCCTGCGGGTACGGCGGCGAGGAGAAGCGAGCGTCGGCGCACGGAAGAGCCTCGTAATCGGTCGGTCTTGCGGAGGACGTGCGCGCAACTCTACGACTGACACGGGCGCCGTACGGACAACGTACGGCGCCCGTGTGGCGCGCGGCATGTCACGCCCGGACGGACGGCCCGCCCGGTACCGCTACATGCCCGCGATCAGCTTCTCCACCCGGTCGTCCACCGAACGGAACGGGTCCTTGCACAGGACGGTGCGCTGCGCCTGGTCGTTGAGCTTCAGGTGCACCCAGTCGACCGTGAAGTCCCGGCGCTGTTCCTGCGCCCGCCGGATGAAGTCGCCGCGCAGCCGGGCCCGAGTGGTCTGCGGGGGGACCGACTTGCCCTCGAAGATCTTCAAGTCGTTGCAGATCCGGGCGGCTTGGCCCTTCTTCTCCAGCAGGTAGTACAGGCCGCGACGGCGGTGGATGTCGTGGTAGGCGAGGTCTATCTGGGCGACCCGCGGGTGCGACATCGTCATGTTGTGCTTGGCCCGGTACCGCTCGATGAGCTTGTACTTCATGACCCAGTCGATCTCGGTCTCGACGCGGTCCAGTTCCTCGGTCTCGATGGCCTCCAGCGTGCGGCCCCACAGCTCCAGGACCCGCGCGACCGTCCCGGTGCGGATGCCCCGGCGGTCGCAGAAATCCAGCGCCTTGTCGAAGTACTCGCGCTGCACCTCCAGCGCGGAGGCCTCCCGGCCGCTGGCCAGGCGCACCTTGCGCCGGCCGGTGATGTCGTGGCTGACCTCGCGGATCGCCCGGATCGGGTTCTCCAGGGTGAGGTCGCGCATCACCGTGCCCGCCTCGATCATGCGCAGCACCAGGTCGGTGGCGCCGACCTTCAGCAGCATCGTCGTCTCGGACATGTTCGAGTCGCCGACGATGACGTGCAGCCGGCGGTAGCGCTCGGCGTCCGCGTGCGGTTCGTCGCGGGTGTTGATGATGGGCCGGGAGCGGGTCGTCGCCGAGGAGACGCCCTCCCAGATGTGCTCCGCGCGCTGGCTGACGCAGTAGACGGCCCCGCGCGGGGTCTGCAGTACCTTGCCGGCGCCGCACAGCAGCTGCCGGGTGACCAGGAAGGGGATGAGGATGTCCGCGAGCCGGGAGAACTCCCCGTGCCGGGCCACGAGGTAGTTCTCGTGGCAGCCGTAGGAGTTGCCCGCCGAGTCGGTGTTGTTCTTGAAGAGGTAGACGTCGCCCGCGATTCCCTCCTCGTGCAGGCGTCGTTCCGCGTCCACCAGGAGTCCTTCGAGAATGCGCTCGCCGGCCTTGTCGTGGGTGACCAGTTCGATCACGTTGTCACATTCGGGGGTGGCGTATTCCGGATGCGAGCCCACGTCGAGATAGAGCCGGGCGCCGTTTCGCAGAAAGACGTTGCTGCTGCGGCCCCATGACACGACACGGCGGAAGAGGTATCGCGCCACCTCGTCAGGAGACAGGCGGCGCTGTCCCCTGAACGTGCACGTGACGCCGTACTCGTTCTCCAGCCCGAAAATGCGGCGGTCCATGAAGGAACATTACGCCCGATCCCCCGAGCTGAAACGGGGTTCGGCGGCACGATTTGGATCATTTTCCGATGAAGCCGCAACGACCCCGCCTCGCACGGGAGCCGCGAGGACCCCTCCGGTGGCGAGCAGGACCAGCAACGACACCGCCCCGGCCACGCTCGGCAGACCGAAGCCCCACACGGTTCCGCCGGCCTGCACCACCGGCCCCGCCAGGCCCGTTCCCACCGACGCGCCCACGGTGAACGTCGTCACGAGCCAGGAGAACGCCTCGGTGACCGTGCCGCGCGGCGCGTGCCGGTCCACGATGATGAACGCACAGGCGATGCAGGGCGCCAGGAAGACGCCGGAGACCACGCTGAGCAGCACCATGGGGACCGTGCCCGGCGTCAGCGTGAGCGGCAGGTAACACACCGCCAGCAGGGCCACCAGGACCCTCAGCCGCCGCTCGGGCGGGCCGGCCCACCGGCGGGCGCCGTACACCGTGCCGCCGGCCAGCGCGCCGAGGCCGAGCCCCGCCATCAGCCAGCCGTAGACCGCGTCGCCGCCGTGGCCGTCCGCGTACGACACCGCGGCGACCGTGATGGAGCCCAGCGCGATGCCGACGAACAGGAACGCGGCGAGCAGCACGAGCAGACCGGGCGAGCGCAGCGCGCCCAGCCAGTGCGCCTCACGCGGTGCCGAGCGCCACGCGCGCGAGGGCGGCGAGAGGACCACCGACAGGGCGCCCATGACGCCCAGCAGGTTCAGCACCAGCAGGGCGGCCCGCTCGTCCCACACGGACACACACACGGTCACCAGCAGCGGGCCGACGGTGAACATGACCTCCTGTGCGATGGCGTCCATGGCGTACGCGGTGTGCACCTGCTCCTCGCGGCGCAGCACGGACGGCCACAGGGCGCGCAGACCACCCTCCAGCGGCGGGGTGAACAGGCCGGACACCGCGACGGCCGCGTACGCCAGCGGCAGCGGACCGGTGCCGCACAGCGCGAAGACCCCCATCGCCAGGGCCGCGGCGACGGCGGCGGGCAGCTGGACGCGCGGCTGGCCGTACAGGTCCACGAGCCGGCCCAGCACCGGCTGGCCGACGGCGTTGGCGACGCCGTACACGGCCGCGAGGGCACCGGCCAGGCTGTAGCTGCCGCCCTCGGCGCGGACGAAGAGCACGAGGGCGATGGCCGCCGTCGCGTTCGGCAGCCGGCCCACCAGGGTCCCGGCGAGCAGCCGCAGCGCATGCCTCGCCCTCAGGATCTCCAGGTATCCCGTGGCCATGCCCGCCTCCAAGTGTTACGTATAACGTCGCTCCTCATACGTACCATGAGCGCTGTTCGCACGTCCACACGAAGGAGCACGCCCACCGTGGCACGCAGCAGCACGCGCCCGACCAGCCGGGACGTCGCCCACGCGGCCGGGGTCTCCCAGGCGGCCGTCTCCCTCGTGCTGGGCGACAAATGGCGCGGCCGGGTCTCCGAGACCACCGCCGAACGCGTCCGCCAGGCCGCCCGCGAACTGGGGTACCGCCCGAACCTCGCCGCGCGCAACCTCCGCCTCGGCCGCACCCGCACCGTGCTGCTCGTCGTGCCCGCCCTCACCACCGAGTTCTTCGCCGGCGTCTACACCGGCGCCGCCCGCGTGGCCGCCGCACACGGCTTCGGCGTCGTCCTCTACCCCTCCCCCGAGGGCATCGGCCCCGCCCGCGATCCCTTCGCCTCCGCCCAGGCCGCCCTGGACGGCGTCATCGCCTCCTCCATGGCCGCCGACGCCCTCACCGCCATCCGCGGCGACCAGCTCCCCCTCGTCATGCTCGACAGCGACCCGGCCGGCAGCCTCGGCGCCGCCACCGTCAACCTCGACATCGCCGACGGCGTCCGCCAGGTCGCCGCACACCTCCTCGGCCTCGGCCACCGCCGCGTGCTCCACCTGGCCGCCGACGTGCCCTCCTGGACCTTCGAGATCCGCGCGGCGGAACTGGCCGCCCGCATGGCCGCCGTCCCCGGCACCGAGGTCCGCACCGCACGCGCCCCGATCTCCATCGACGGCGCCCTCACCGCCACCGAGGCCGCCCTCGCCGCGCCCGGACCCCGGCCCACCGCCATCGTCTGCGACGACGACAAACTCGCCGCCGGCGCCTACAAGGCCCTGCGCCGCCTCGGCCTGCGCATCCCCGACGACGTCTCCGTCACCGGCCTCGACGACCTGGCCCTGGCCACCGCCATCGACCCCGAGCTGACCACGGTGCGACTGGACGCCGAACTGTTCGGCGAACGCGGCATGCGGGCCCTGCTGGCCGTCCTGGAGGGCCGCCGGCCCGAGAGCGGGGACATCCCCGTCCACCTCGTCGTCCGGGGCTCCACCGCCCCGTCCCGCACCCCCTAGGACGCGCGACGCCCCGGCCCATGCCGGGCCGGGGCGTTCTCCGTCGTGCTAGGAAGGAGGATCAGTCCTCCTCGGAGCCCTCCTCCGCGGAGCTCTCCGCCTCCGTGCTCGCGCCGTCCACCGCGAGCAACCGGTCCAGCTGCCGGCCGACGATCCGCTTGAACTTCCGCTTCTGCGGACGCGTACGGTCCAGCACCGCCACCTCCAGCCGCTCGGCGGGGATCTCCCGCTCGCTGCCGTTGGTGTCCCGCGACAGCGCCTGTACCGCCAGCTTCAGGGCCTCCGCCAGGCTCATGCCGTCGCGGTGCCGCTGGTCCAGGAAGCCGCTGATCTGCTCCGCGTTGCCGCCCACCGCGACCGAGCCGTGCTCGTCCACGATCGAGCCGTCGTGCGGCAGCCGGTAGATCTGGTCGCCCTCCGGGGTCTCCCCGACCTCGGCCACCACCAGCTCCACCTCGTACGGCTTCTCGGCCGCCGAGGAGAAGATCGTGCCCAGCGTCTGCGCGTAGACGTTGGCCAGGCCGCGCGCGGTGACGTCGTCGCGGTCGTAGGTGTAACCGCGCAGGTCGGCGTAGCGCACGCCGCCGATCCGCAGGTTCTCGTACTCGTTGTACTTGCCGGCCGCCGCGAAGCCGATTCGGTCGTAGATCTCGCTGAACTTGTGCAGCGCGCGGGACGGGTTCTCGCCGACGAACACGATGCCGTCGGCGTACTGCAGCACGACCAGGCTGCGGCCACGGGCGATGCCCTTGCGGGCGTACTCCGCCCGGTCGGCCATGGCCTGCTGGGGTGAGACATAGAACGGCGTCGACACCGGTTATCCGTCCCTTTCTGTCATGGTCACTGGATCACCTTGATAAGAACCGGGCCCGCGCTCAGAGCAGAGCGGCCTTCGGGCCGTCCGGCTCCTCCAGACGCTTCTGCAGCACCGCGCGGGCGAGCTGCGAGGATTCCTCCTCGGTGAGCCGCCGGTAGCCGTCCTCGGTGATCACGGTGATGATCGGGTAGATCCGGCGGGCGACATCGGGACCACCGGTCGCCGAGTCGTCGTCGGCCGCGTCGTACAGGGCCTGCACCACCAGTGTGGTGGCCTGCTCCTCGGTCAGGTCGGCCCGGAACAGCTTCTTCATCGCGCCCCGGGCGAAGACCGAGCCCGAACCCGTGGCCGCGAAGTTGTGCTCCTCGGAACGGCCGCCCGTGACGTCGTAGGAGAAGATGCGCCCCTTCGCGCGGTCCACGTCGTACCCCGCGAACAGGGGGACCACGGCCAGGCCCTGCATGGCCATGCCGAGGTTGGAACGGATCATCGTCGACAGCCGGTTCGCCTTGCCCTCCAGCGACAGCTGGGCGCCCTCGACCTTCTCGAAGTGCTCCAGCTCCAGCTGGAAGAGCTTGACCATCTCCACGGCCAGGCCGGCGGTGCCGGCGATGCCGACCGCCGAGTACTCGTCGGCCGGGAACACCTTCTCGATGTCCCGCTGGGCGATCACATTGCCCATCGTGGCCCGGCGGTCACCGGCGAGCACGACCCCGCCGGGGAACGTCACGGCCACGATCGTCGTGCCGTGCGGTGCCTCGATGACGCCCTGCGTGGGCGGCAGCTGCCGGTTGCCGGGCAGCAGCTCGGGCTGGTGCCCGGCGAGGAAATCCATGAACGAGGAGGATCCTGGCGTCAGGAAGGCAGCTGGTAGACGCCCGGTGCTACGAGTGTTGGCTTCCACGCGATTCCTTCCACATAAGCAGCAGCCCGCCTCATGACCTCGGGCTGATCCTTGAACTGCCCCAGTGCGGCATTGCAGCTGAAGCACAGTACGCCACGGACCCTACCCGTCTGATGGCAGTGATCCACATGCGTCGGCACGGCGGCCGGACAGATACAGCAGACGCCCCCTGGGAGGCGTTGCGATGCCATTCGCTGTGCGGTCCGGCCTCCCCGCACGTCCGGCAGAGCTGGTACCCGGCCGGGACATCCACCTTCTCCCGGACCGGCTTGCCCTCCGCTTCCCGGCGGCGCCGGTAGTGCGCGGCGCTGTACCGCGCCACACACTCCCGGCAGTGCATCTGGAGGCCGTCACGCCTGTTCCTGTCCCTGGCGAGGGAGGCGAGGGGCAGATCCCGGCCCGCACTTCCCGCGTTCCTTCGCGCTCGGCTCCTCAGCCACCGGACTCCCCCGCGACCTTCATTCCGAAGGCAGAGTGACCCTTCCGCCTCTATTCTCCGCCTTTTTGCACGAAGGAGCGCACGAAGTCCTCTGCGTTTTCCTCAAGCACGTCGTCGATCTCGTCCAGTACCGAGTCCACGTCGTCCGACAGCTTCTCGTGTCGTTCCTTGAGGTCCTCGGAAGCCTGCGCGTCCTGCGCCTGCTCCTCGACCTCCTCGGTGGACCGGGTGGCCTTCTGCTGGCCGCCGCCGGTGTCCTTGGTCGCCATAACCTCACCCCGCTCAGTTCGCCTGCCGATCGGTGATGATCAGACCCTATAGGCCGGGTCCGACATCGGCCCCGCAGTTTCCACAACGTGCGGGGCCCGTCTCGATGATTCCCGGGCGGTGGGGTTTCCACCCCGCCCGCCCGGGCCGTACCAGTGCCCGCTGACCGTGCTCAGTTCCCGGACAGGACCCTGACCAGGTCTTCCGCCGTCCGGCAGCGGTCCAAGAGCTCCTTGACGTGATTTCGCGTTCCGCGTAGTGGTTCCAGGGTTGGGACCCGCTGGAGGGAGTCGCGGCCCGGGAGGTCGAAGATGACCGAGTCCCAGGAGGCGGCCGCGACGTCGTCGGCGTACTGCTCCAGGCAGCGGCCGCGGAAGTACGCCCGCGTGTCCTCCGGCGGCTTCGTGCGGGCCCTGTCGACCTCGGACTCGTCCAGGAGGCGCTTGATGCGTCCGCGGGCCACCAGACGGTTGTAGAGGCCCTTCTCGGGGCGTACGTCGGCGTACTGGAGGTCGACCAGGTGCAGCCGGGCGGCGTCCCAGTCGAGGTCGTCGCGGCGGCGGTAGCCCTCCATCAGCTCGCGCTTGGCGACCCAGTCCAGTTCGCCGGCCAGGCTCATGGGGTCGTTCTCCAGCCGGGTGAGGGTGTCCTCCCAGCGGCCGAGGACGTCCTTGGTCTGGTCGTCGGCGTCGGCGCCGTAGCGCTCCTCGACGTACTTGCGGGCCAGTTCGAAGTACTCCATCTGCAGCTGGACGGCGGTGAGCGTGCGTCCGCTGCGGAGGGTGACCAGCCGCTTCAGGGAGGGGTCGTGGGAGACCTGGTGCAGGGTGCGGACGGGCTGGTCCACCGCGAGGTCCACGGCGATGAAGCCGTCCTCGATCATGGACAGGACCAGGGCCGTCGTGCCCAGCTTCAGGTAGGTCGAGATCTCGGAGAGGTTCGCGTCGCCGATGATCACATGCAGGCGGCGGTACTTCTCCGCGTCCGCGTGCGGCTCGTCGCGGGTGTTGATGATGGGGCGCTTGAGCGTGGTCTCCAGGCCGACCTCGACCTCGAAATAGTCCGCGCGCTGGCTGATCTGGAAGCCGTGTTCGTGCCCGTCCTGGCCGATGCCGACGCGGCCGGCGCCGGTGAAGACCTGGCGGGAGACGAAGAAGGGCGTCAGGTGGCGCACGATGTCCGAGAAGGGGGTCTCCCGCTTCATCAGGTAGTTCTCGTGCGTGCCGTAGGAGGCGCCCTTGTTGTCGGTGTTGTTCTTGTAGAGGTGGATCGGCTGGGCACCAGGGAGCTGTGCGGCGCGCTCGGCGGCCTCGGCCATGATCCGCTCGCCGGCCTTGTCCCACAGGACGGCGTCGCGGGGGTTGGTGACCTCGGGGGCGCTGTATTCGGGGTGGGCGTGGTCGACGTACAGGCGTGCGCCGTTGGTGAGGATCACATTGGCCAGGCCGATGTCCTCGTCGGTGAGCTGGCTGGAGTCGGCGGCCTCACGGGCGAGGTCGAAGCCTCGCGCGTCCCGCAGCGGGTTCTCCTCCTCGAAGTCCCAGCGGGCCCGGCGGGCCCGGTGCATCGCCGCCGCGTAGGCGTTGACGATCTGGGACGAGGTGAGCATGGCATTGGCGTTGGGGTGGCCGGGGACGGAGATCCCGTACTCCGTCTCGATGCCCATTACTCGCCGTACGGTCATGCGGCCCTCCTTGCCCGGCGGCACCCTCGGTCGTGGGCGCCGCTCAAGTGCGCTGGCGCTCCGGTGCGTGTGCGGTGCCCGTCCCCGCACGGCGCGACTCGGCGGCAGGTACGAGCCTAGAACGCCTTTGCGCTGGTGGGGAGATCATTTGCGTCATTGGCTGCTCCGGTCGTGGCCGGAAAAACAGGCGGCTGCGGGTACCCGTCGAGGGCACCCGCAGCCGCCCTGCCGTTACAGGTACTGACCGGTGTTCGCCACCGTGTCGATGGAGCGTCCGGTGTCCGCGCCCTGCTTTCCGGTGATGAGGGTACGGATGTAGACGATCCGTTCGCCCTTCTTTCCGGAGATGCGGGCCCAGTCGTCCGGGTTGGTGGTGTTGGGCAGGTCCTCGTTCTCCTTGAACTCGTCCACGCAGGCCTGGAGGAGGTGGGAGACGCGGAGGCCCTTCTGGGTCTTTTCCAGGAAGTCCTTGATCGCCATCTTCTTGGCGCGGCCCACGATGTTCTCGATCATGGCGCCGGAGTTGAAGTCCTTGAAGTAGAGGACTTCCTTGTCACCGTTGGCGTAGGTGACTTCCAGGAAGCGGTTCTCCTCGGATTCCGCGTACATCTGCTCGACCGCGGTCTGGATCATGCCCTGGACCGTGGCGCCCTTGTCCCCGCCGTGTTCGGCGAGGTCGTCGGCGTGCAGCGGGAGGCGTTCGGTGAGGTACTTGCCGAAGATGTCCTTCGCGGCCTCGGCGTCGGGACGCTCGATCTTGATCTTCACGTCGAGCCGGCCGGGGCGCAGGATGGCCGGGTCGATCATGTCCTCGCGGTTGGAGGCGCCGATGACGACCACGTTCTGCAGGCCCTCGACACCGTCGATCTCGGCGAGCAGCTGGGGGACGATGGTGTTCTCCACGTCCGAGCTGACACCGGAGCCCCGGGTGCGGAAGAGGGATTCCATCTCGTCGAAGAAGACGATGACGGGGGTGCCCTCGCTGGCCTTCTCGCGGGCCCGCTGGAAGACCAGGCGGATCTGCCGCTCGGTCTCGCCGACGTACTTGTTGAGCAGCTCGGGGCCCTTGATGTTCAGGAAGAAGCTCTTGCCGGCCGCCTGGCCGGTGACCTCGGCGACCTTCTTGGCGAGCGAGTTCGCGACGGCCTTGGCGATGAGCGTCTTGCCGCAGCCGGGCGGACCGTAGAGCAGGACGCCCTTGGGCGGGCGCAGCTCGTGCTCCTTGAACAGGTCGGGGTACAGGTACGGCAGCTCGACCGCGTCGCGGATGGCCTCGATCTGGTTGCCGAGGCCGCCGATCTGCTCGTAGCCGATGTCGGGGACCTCTTCGAGGACCAGTTCCTCGACCTCGCTCTTGGGCACGACCTCGTAGACGTAGCCGGAGCGGGGTTCGAGCAGAAGGGCGTCACCGGCGCGGATGGTGGTGCCGAGCAGTGGTTCGGCGAGCCGGACCACCCGCTCCTCGTCGGTGTGCCCCAGTACGAGGGCGCGCTCGCCGTCCTCGAGGATCTCCTTGAGGGTGACGATGTCGCCGACGCGCTCGAACTCCATGGCCTCGACCACGTTGAGCGCTTCGTTGAGCATGACCTCCTGGCCGCGCCTCAGTACGTCGAGTTCGACGCTGGGGCTGACGTTCACCCGGAGTTTGCGGCCGCCGGTGAAGATGTCGGCGGTGCCGTCCTCGTTGGCTTGCAGGAAGACACCGAAGCCGGCCGGCGGCTGGGCGAGCCGGTCGACCTCCTCCTTGAGGGCCACGATCTGGTCGCGGGCCTCGCGCAGGGTGTTGGCCAGCCGCTCGTTCTGGGCGGACACGCCGGCCAGGTTGGTCTGCAGCTCGACGATCCGCTCTTCGAGAATCCTCGTGTGACGCGGAGAGTCGGCGAGCTTGCGGCGCAGGACGGCGATCTCCTGCTCAAGGTAGGCGATCTGCCCGGCCGGGTCGTCGGACCCGCGTCCCGGGCGGATGCCGCGGTTCATGTCGTCGTCGTGGGCTGCCACGGTCCTCACCTCCTCCAAGGGGAGCTGGACGCTTCCAGACCCTACCTGGGTGGGTGTCGATTGAAACCCCTAGATCACAAAGACTGTCAAGGTGTGTCGTCGGTCACCCGCTGCACACTCCCTCGCACGGAGGGGATACCCACTCAACGTGAGGGGAAAGCAGCTTGTTCCATCCATGCTCTGGTCGAAACCCTTCGTGACTGGCCGGAGTTGTTCGTACGGGGACCATGCGGCCGGGACGCGGGCAGCACTCGGAGCGCTCGTACGATCATCACGCAGAGCGATGTCTCAGACGGACGGTGTCACTGCCGTGGCGGCTGGGGACGATCGGTCCCGCCGCCGGTGCCTGCCTCTCCCGGTCCGGCGCTGGTACCCGGGCGGAACGGGCCGGAAACCCCGAACGGTGCCCGATGGCCGGGAACCGGGCGGAGGTAGGGTCGGGGGTGTTCAACGACCGCTGGTGCGGACCCGGCCGGCCCTCGGGCGCCGGGACGTCCGGCGAACCGAAGGCAGGAGAGATGACCGTGCAGCAGGAGGCCCCGGGCGGCGAGGCGCTGGAGGTCTGGATCGACCAGGACCTGTGTACCGGCGACGGGATCTGCGCCCAGTACGCCCCGGAGGTGTTCGAGCTGGACATCGACGGACTCGCGTATGTGAAGGGCGCGGACGACGAACTGCTCCAGGCCCCGGGGGCGACCGTGCCGGTGCCGCTGCCGTTGCTGACGGACGTGGTGGACTCCGCGAAGGAGTGTCCCGGCGAGTGCATCCACGTCCGCCGGGTTTCGGACAGGGTCGAGGTGTACGGCCCCGAGG
Source organism: Streptomyces sp. NPDC029296 (assembly GCF_055569255.1). Classification (NCBI taxonomy): domain Bacteria; kingdom Bacillati; phylum Actinomycetota; class Actinomycetes; order Kitasatosporales; family Streptomycetaceae; genus Streptomyces; species Streptomyces sp. NPDC029296. Next base: position 827 of record NZ_JBVHXT010000015.1, on the reverse strand, counting down.
CGGAGTGAGTCCGGCTCAGACGCTGTGCGCCCCGGCCGGGGTGGAGCGGAGGAAGGCGTTCCCGTTCCACCGCCAGCTGGCCGGGGTGCGCGTGTCGGGGCAGCAACTGGGCACGGCGTCCGAGGAGTAGCCGAGCAGGGTGGCCGAAACGCCGCGCTCGCGGATGGCGAATTCCGTGACGGTGAGGCGCTCCTTGGGCCGGACCAGGGTGGCGACCACGCGTGCGGTGCGGCCGTCGGTGCCCCGGGCGAGGACGTAGACCCCGTCGGGCGGGGTGCCCATGGGGGCGTCGCAGTGGACCACGGCGACGGTTTCCGGCCTTCCGTCGCCGTCCAGGTCGCCGGTGGCCTTCTTGACGACCACGGCTTTCACCGGGCCGCAGTCCAGGGGGAAGTCGACGCCGGTGGTGCCCGGCGCCGCGGCGGCGGGCCCGGTGCGGGTGGCGGGGGCGGGCTGGGCGGCCGTGGCCGGGCCGGGCCGGACGACGGAGGAGAGCGCCACGACGCCCGCGAGGGCCGTGGCGGTGGCGACCCAGTGGATGGGCCGGGTCCGGGTGTGCGCGAGTTCCGGAACGGCGGATGGCTGCACGAGGAGTGTCTCCTGCGAGGGCGGTGCCGGTGGGATGGCCTGCATGGTGCCACACGTCACAGTGCGGGGGAACGGCGGGGTCTGCCGGTACCCGTCGGCGGGCGGCCCGCGCGGGGGCACCTGCGCCGGTGCCGGGTCAACGGACGGGGGGGGGGGGGGGGGGGGGGGGGGGGGGGGGGGGGGGGGGGGGGGGGGGGGGGGGGGGGGGGGGGGGGGGGGGGGGGGGGGGGGGGGGGGGG